>JAKLJF010000566.1 GCA_023151335.1 Thermoanaerobaculia bacterium
CCCTGAGTTCATCTATTTGTGGACGGCCTCCGGCGGCGGCAATATTGTATCGGGAAACAATACGTTACAACCCGTGGTAGATCAACCCGGCACATACACCCTGTTGGTGACGGATACGGACAACGGTTGTACCGCCACCGACGCAGTGACTGTTTCGGAAGACAAGGCGCCGCCGGTTGCCAACGCCGGCGCGCCCGGCCTGCTCACCTGCGCTAACAATTCGGTTTTACTGAATGGCAGCGGCAGCACGGGGCCGGGATTCAGCAAACAATGGCTGACGACTAACGGCAGTATCGTTGCCGGCGCCAATACGTTTACGCCCCTGGTGGACGCGCCCGGCGATTATCAGCTCGTGGTGACCAACAATTCGAACCACTGCACGGCCAGTGCCACCGTTCAGGTGACAAAAGACGTGAACGTGCCCGTGGCATCGATCCTGCCTCCCGCTACGCTGACCTGTGCGGCCAAATCGGTTCAATTAAACGGCACGGCTTCCAGTTCCGGCAACAGTTTTCAATTTAACTGGGAAACAAGCAACGGCCATTTTTTATCGGGTACCAATACCCTTACACCCGAAGTGGATGCGCCGGGCCAGTACATGCTTCGCATTTTGAATACAGCCAACAACTGCGAGGCGCAGTTTACCGTCAATGTGGAGCAAAACCTCGATCCGCCGCTTGCCGACGCCGGAAACCCGGCAGTATTGTCCTGCGCGGTACCTGTTTTGTCGCTCGACGGCAGCGGCTCCAGCCAGGGCACATTTTTCTCCTATCAATGGACTACTTCTTTCACCGGTAATATCCTGAGCGGGCCGAATTCCCTGACGCCGGGGAAGCCGGGCCGGATATGGCCCTTACCTGTACTTTCGACAGCCTCACCCTGGGCGGCGGCGTAGCTAATCCGAACTACAGCTACCAATGGGCCACTTCACCGGGCGGACATATCTTAAGCGGCGGCGCCGGTACGCAGATTGTCGTGGATGAACCGGGGATCTATACACTGACGGTATTCAACCCTTCCAATGGCTGCAGCACGATCGATTCCGTAACGGTGATCCGCGACGTTACGCCACCGCAGGCCATTATTGCCCCGCCGGCCATGCTCAACTGCCAAACCCAACTGACGACACTGAGCACAGTTGGGAGCAGCAGCGGGCCAATGTTTTATTACAACTGGACGACCACCGGCGGCAATATCCTTTCCGGCGCTTTTGGCCCTGCCCCGGTAGTGGATCAACCCGGCAATTATCAACTGCTCATTTCCAATTTTATCAACGGTTGCACCGCCACGGCCGTTGCGACCGTCAGCCAGGATACAACGCTGCCAATAGCCGCGATCGCGCCGCCCGCACAACTGAACTGTGCCGTGGATATGTTCGGTCTGGTGGGCAGCGCTGCCAATGCCGGCCCCAATCCGCAATACGACTGGCAAACGGCAGACGGCAATATCCTGGCAGGCGCCAAAACCCTGAGTCCGGTGATCAATGCGCCGGGCATTTACCAACTGACAGTCACCAATCCTACTAATCAATGTTGGGCCTCTGCCGGGGTAATGGTGACCCGTGATACCGACCCGCCCCTTGCCGCGATTGATTCTGCAGCATCGCTTACCTGTATTGTGAATGAAGTGAGGCTGTTTTCCACCGGCAGCAGCGCCGGCCCCCTGTTCAGTTATCAATGGACGGCTCAAAATGGCGGCAGTATCCTTTCCGGCGCCGATACGCCGGTTCCGACCGTAAATGCTGCCGGCAACTACCTGCTGACAGTGACTAACACCCACAACCTTTGTACGGCAACTGCCCTTGCCACCGTGGCAAGGGATACGCTGGCGCCCGAGGCCAATGCCGGAAGCCCCGTTATGCTCAACTGCAACGCACCGGAACAGCGACTCGACGGCAGCGGCAGCAGTGCCGGCGCCTGGTTCAACTACTTTTGGGACACACCCAATGGCCTGATCCTGTCGGGAGAAAATACCCTGACTCCCCTTATTGGCACACCGGGGCAGTACACCCTCACCGTCATTAATTTGAGGAATGGTTGTACCAACTCGGCCAGCGTTTCGGCCGATCAGGATGTCGATACGCCGCAGGCTGAAGTAGCCACCCCGGACGTACTTACGTGCCTCATCACCGAGCTGACGCTGCAGGGCATGGATAAGGATTCGAGCGGCAACAATACCTACCAATGGCTGACCGCGAACGGGCAGATCACCGCGGGCGCCGCCACCCTGGCGTCTACTGTCACGGCCCCGGGCGATTATCAACTGATCGTGACCAATACGCTGAACGGCTGTACGGCGGAGGCAATAGTTGCTGTTTATCAAAGTATTGAACCTCCAACGGTGCTCACGGGCGATACGGATACGCTAACCTGTGCGACCAAACAGGTCACGCTGAAAACCATTGCCACCGGCGCCGGCGGCAAAAATGTGCTGTATGCGTGGTCAACACAAAACGGAACCATCGTTTCAGGCGCCGACGGTCCCGAACCGGTGGTCAGCGTCAGCGGATGGTATCGGGTCACCGTCACCGATTCCTACAACGGTTGTACCGGAACCGCTCAGTTCTTTGTACCGGTCGACGTGCAACTCCCACAGGCGTCTGTGGCGAAGCCGGGCCCGCTCACCTGCGCCGTGAAAGAAGTGACGCTCGACGGCAGCGGCAGCGCCCAGGGCGGCAGGTTTTCTTATACCTGGAACGGCCCCAGTATTATTTCGGGCGCCGGCACCCTGATACCCGCGGTCAACCAGTCCGGTCAATACCGCCTCGAGGTGTTCGATGTGATCAACGGCTGCTCTTCCTCGGCAGTCGCCAGTGTTTCGCAGGATACTATACCGCCGCTTGCCGAGGCAGGTCCGGCCTTCGAACTGAACTGCACGGTTATTGAAGGATACCTGGAAGCCCAAGGTTCTTCATCCGGGCCCAACATTACCTATTTATGGAGCACTACCGACGGCAATATATTGTCGGATCCCTCCGGATCATCACTCCTTGTCAATGCCACGGGCGTTTATTTCCTGCAGGTCACCGATACAAAGAACGGCTGTACCGCCGTCGACCTGACCATCGTTTCGGAAAACACCAATTACCCGACCGCGATCAGGATGTTCACTGATCCCCCCGGCTGCGATGGCAAACTGGGCATGGTGCGTGTGGAAGAGATACAAGGCGGCACCGGTCCCTATGTGTTCTCTATTAACAATGGCAATACTTTCAGCACTTCGAGCCAGTTTGGCCAGCTACATCCCGGACAATACAACCTGGTTGTTCAGGATGCCAACGGCTGCGAATACGTCGATACGCTTGTTTTTCCCGAACTGCCTGGCTTAAATGTGCAGCTGGGGCCGGATATCGACCTGGATTTTGGAGGCTCTGCCACACTCACGGCGTATATCGATGTGCCGTACAGCGAAATTGACACTGTGATCTGGTCGCCTGTGGAACACCTGACCTTAACGAACAACCTGTTCAAAGTCATCATCGATCCTTATGCCGATATAGTATACACCGTGACAGTTATCAACAAATATGGCTGCGAAGACCGTTCGAGCATAGTTATCCGGATCGGCGACCCGCGCCTTTGGGCGCCCAATGCCTTCAGCCCCAACAAAGAGGATGGTAAAAACGACCGGTTCCTCCTTTTTGCCGCCGATAATACCGTCGATCGCATTAATACCTTTCAGGTGTTCGACCGCTGGGGTAATGTGGTATTCTACAAAAAAGACATCCAACCCAACGACGAAAAGCAGGGCTGGGACGGTTACTGCCGCGGCAAACTCGTCAATCCCGGCGTTTTCGTCTGGTATGCCGAGGTGTTGCTGCTCAACGGACAGAAGGTGTTGATGAAAGGGGATGTGACGATCGTGGATTGAAGTGGTAATGCACCACGGCGCCACCGCCACCTCCCATACCAGCTGCAGAACACGTGTGCTATGTTGGGCAGGATGACCAGTGGCGGTAGCGGGGGCAGGAGCAGGCCTCCACCAGCCTGTCCATTTTATATTTTACCCTTCCCATTTTTCCCAGAAACCGCTATCT
>JAKLJF010000567.1:0-3752 GCA_023151335.1 Thermoanaerobaculia bacterium
TGGCATGGGTACCAGCGGTACTACCTGGAGTTTGTCCCGGTTTGGAACGTAAGCATGCCCATCGTGGATGGCGATATTTTGAACGCCGAAAACATTTACATTCGGATAATTGATATCGGTCCAGGTTTGTCCGCGGTCAAAAGATATCTGGTTGTAAAATACCAGGGTGTCTTCCCCCGCAAAAGCCAGCGTCGGAAAAGTGACGGATTTGGCCGTGGTTAACGGGTACCAGGTATCGCTGCCAAATGGGGAATAATAATATTTCTTTTGACTGGTGTAGGCGTACAAATGCCCGGCCGTTTGGAACAAACGGGTTAGTACGTGCCCCCTGAATCCTTCGTTGGCGCCGGACCAGTTGGCGCCGGAATCAGTACTGTGGAAAAAACCGTCGAACGTGGAGATGAACCAGCCATCGGCTGTTTGCAGCAGTCGGCGGGGTGGGATCGGCGTGGTAAAAGTCTGCCAGCTGAGACCGTGGTCATTCGAAATGGCGAACGCATCGGATTTCAGGAGCAATAAACCCCGTTTGCCCTGCCTGTTGAGGGTTGAATTGGAAGGGGTGAAACCCGCTGGCAGCGCCATTGTTTGCCAGCTTTTCGCCGTATCGAAAGAAATAAAAACCTCCGGCGGCCCGGAATTCAATTGCGAACGCACGACTATGGCGCTGTCGGTAGTAAGTACCCGGAGCGCTTCGTTGTGGTTGGCGGGCAACAATTGCCACGAAAAAGTGGCGCCGCCGTCAACCGAAAGGTAAAAGTAGGAGAAGAAATAAGCCATAATCCCACCGTTGGCATCGAACAATCCCCCATTCAAGTCCTGCTGCCCTCCCTGAAACCCCTGAAAAGAATTTCCGTTATCGGCAGACTTAAGATAATACAGGAATGGTCCGGTATTGGAAATGACCAGGACGCCGCCGGACTTATACAAGCGCGGATTAAACGCGGATTTTTCAGGGAAAGCCGTGGTCTTTTTCCAGCTTTGCCCGCCGTCGGTCGTGGTTAATACTTCCGTTTTTTGTTCGTTCTGCACCAGGTACATGGTATCAGCGTCGACCAGAGCCGCTACAAAAGGGTTAAACCCCAGGTTATCAACATGCTCCCATTGCAGGCCGTTGGCCGAGCGGTACAAGCCGGAATTAGCCCCCGCCCAATATGCATTGGCATAATATTCCAGGAAAAAGACTTCGCCGCCCTCCGGCATTGGGGCAGGCGTCCATTGCGTATACGCCGGAACGGAGCAAAACAGGGAAGCGATAAAATAAAGGGGAAAATAGCGGTAAGACTGTTTCATAGGTTGGTAGTAAGTTATATCAAAGCACTAAAGTACTGTACCGGATCGGGTTTTTCGTCATATTGCATTTAAAAACATGACGATGATCATACCCATAAATGGTCCGCTCGTCACATCTTGTGGCAAATTCTATCAATATGCAAGCCATCGGCGCCGACATCGGCGGAACCCACATCACCTGCGCGACGGTCAACATCGAAACCGGCACAATCGCAATGGACACCCTTGCGCGCGCTACTTATCAGCATGACGCCCCCGCCAACACTATTCTGCACGCCTGGGCTTCGGCACTGAACGACACCCTGTCAAAAACCGGTTCTGTACAACTCTCCGGTATCGGCTTTGCCATTCCGGGCCCCTTCGATTACCTCGGGGGCATTTCCAACATGCAGCACAAGTTTAAAAATCTGTACGGCCTGCACATTCCTTCGGCCCTGGGGCCCTTGTTGCAGACCGGACAAAACCTGCCCATGCGTTTTATCAATGACGCCACGGCTTTTGCCATCGGAGAGGCCTGGCAGGGCGAAGGCAAGGGATTCAGGCGGGTGGTGGTCATCACGCTGGGCACGGGTTTCGGCTCGGCCTACATCGAAGACGGGCTGCCGGTGGTGAGCGGCGACCGGGTGGCCAAAGAAGGTTGTTTGTGGCACCTGCCCTACAAGGACAGTATTGCCGACGACTATTTTTCCACCAAATGGTTTTTACAGGAATACGAAAAACAAACGGGAGAAAGAGTGGACGGCGTCAAAACACTGTTGGACAGAGCCGGCATGGATGCGGCCGCCAAAGGCTTGTTTATTCAACTCGGCCGGAACCTGGCGGAATGTCTGACACCCTGGCTTAAAAAATTCGATGCGGAAGTCCTCGTGATCGGGGGTAATATCGCCCATGCGCTGCCGCTGTTCGAGGCTGTGTTTCACCATGATCTGGAAAAACAGGGCGTGTCCGTCCGCCTCGCGCCTTCCAAACTGGAAGAACACGCCGCACTCCTTGGCGGCGCGCGGCTGCTGGATGATAATTTTTGGGAAAAGGCGGCGGCGCATCTGCCCAAAATATAGGTTGAGCGGGTTTAACGGGTTCGGATACCCTTGGTTTTTTCATTCAAAGATGCCAGGAGTATCTCAACCCGTTAACCCGCTCAACCCGTTAAACCTCTTCAGATCATTCCCCTCCAAAAAGATACGCCACCGAAACGCCGATCACGCGATGCATGTACTTATAGTCCCGACCGGCTTCATCACCGGCATCAACGGCGTCTTTGGGGGCGACGTTTGCCAGGCCGAGATTGTAGGCGGCGCTCACGCGCAGCTTGCCAAATTCATAACCCAGTTCGAGGCCTGCACCGAAATCGAGCGGCGAAAATGAATCGTCTTCATCATTGCCGAAATTGATATCTTCGGAATCTTCTTCCGTTTGGCCGGCAGCTTCCACCTCCGTTTTGATTTTTCCGGCTACGCCGAATCCGACATAAGGGCCTACGCCGGCATAAAATCCGGAGTTGCGGTAGTACACGGCCACCGGCACCTGAACGTACATCGGCCGGGCTTTAGCCGTCGAGGTGAACCGCTCGCCCAATATGGTGCCGTCAATTTCAAGGCTGCCGCCCTTCATACTCAGCTGCAAGCCCGCGCTGAGGCCTACTGAACTGCTGAAATCGAACTCCACCTGACCGCCGACATGAAAGGCCGGAATCATACCGGTGGAAAGGTCCCCTTCTATAACGGCTTCGGTATCATTGATGTAATCGTCGCTGTAAGAAATGCTTGCGAGGTTGAGCCCGGCTTTAGCGCCAAAACGAACCTGAGCAGTAGCGGTTTGGAACACAAGCAACAACAACGACGATGCGAAAAGAATTTTTAACAGATGTTTCATTGTGAATGGATTTAGTTGGTGAAAGAATAGGGAGAATTTAATTATAAATCAGGGTAAACAGGCTGTAAAGGTTGCAAATTCTTTTTGAAAGTCTGATGATAATAGTCATAGCTTTAAATAATCCGGAACATGGCGTTTATGCCCGGATATAAAACAGATTTGGGCTTCCTTTTGCTGCTTTGCCTTATTAAATTAACGTTTAAAACGTTTGTTATGAAAAAGTTGTCCGGTTCAAATTTGGGCATTGTCATCATAGCCGTGCTGACCCTGTTTTATGGCCTGCCTTCGTGCAAACAGGCAGGCGAAAAAACTCAGGAAAAAACCCTGGAAAAAGCGATTGAACAAGGCGGTGGAGAAAAAGCCGACGTAGACATCGACGATCAGAAAATCACCATTGAAACCGAGGAAGGCAAAATGCAGATCAATGCGGACGACAACCAATGGCCCGCGAATGCCCCTGCAGAAGTGCCGGAATTAAAAGTGGGACAAATTGCCGGGACCACCACGAGCGAATCGGAGCAAGGACGAAACTGGTCGATTCGTTATACGGGCGTTCCGGCCGAAGAGCTGGACCGTTATGGCGCCTTACT
>JAKLJF010000567.1:3762-4036 GCA_023151335.1 Thermoanaerobaculia bacterium
AGCAAGGGGTTTAAAATCACAACCATGAAAGGGCCTAAAGGCGGCATGGTGAGTGGAGAGAAAGGGAATTTAGGGGTTATTTTCACTGTGAGTGAAAAGATCAGCTCGGTCGTTATCATGGAGCAAAAACAGTGATCCAACCTGAAATCTGGCAACAGGCAAAGATGTACATTTTCCAGACAGAGGCGCCCAAGCATCTGAAGGCGCTGAAACAGGTGAAGCATTAGGGCAATTTCCCGATCACCCAATCCCCCTTTTTCCGCTTCACCCAGAT
>JAKLJF010000568.1 GCA_023151335.1 Thermoanaerobaculia bacterium
TGCTGGTATAATCTTTTTGCCGGAAAAAATCGAGGGCTTCTTCGCAAAGGCGGGCCGTGTTTTGATAATCGTTGATGCTGTCGTAAATGACAATTTCAACCAGGCGACCGAAAAACTGCACTTTAAAGGTGTCGCATTGTTCGAGATAGGGTTTCACCTGTTCGAAATAATGCCGGGCTTTTTCGGAAACCGTGTCTTTTAGCGATTTGGTGCGCACGAAACGGGTCACGAGTTCGGCGTAGTATCCTTCGGTTTTGCGCTCCATGATCCAGATATCCTCGTGGCGGTTGATCTGTTCCTCGATCTGGTCGAATTTTTTCTGGTCGCCTTCCAGTACGCCGTAATGCAGGCGAAGGGTGCGCAGGATATCGAGGGTAAGTTCGGTGAATTCGTAGCGCAGGGTGTGCCGGAGCAGGTTTTCCAGCAGGTTGATGGCATTTTCGCGGGCGTTTTTCGAGATCAGGGTCATGGCAGCCGCCCATTTTTTAGAACATTCGAAAAAGGCTTTCTGGCGCTCGGTAAAGGCGGATTCGCGGAAGTCGAGCAGTAGGATCGAATCGTTCAGGCGGTCTTTGAGCTTGCCTTTAATGGTATGCAGGCGGTTCGGATTTTTCTGGTATTCCGGGAAAACCGACCTGGCGTCTTCGTCGGTTTGCACCGTGCCGCCGGCGATGGCCTCGTAAAAACGTTCCATTTCCGAGTTAGGCTCCAGAATGATGCTTAAAATCCCATTAACCTTGAATTTCGTTTTCTGAAATAAGTTAATGAGGGTAATTAACTCCTGCATGACAAGTTCTGATTAAATGAACGTTTCCGGGAATTTCGCTTCAGGTGTTTACACACTCAATCGTCCATGCAGGTGTTGGGGCGTTTGGTCTTTTTTGTACCGTTTGTGTTAGCCATTCCCGGCACCGGGCAGCCGTCGCTCAGTTCGCCGGCTTTACAGGAAGGGTTGCGTCCGGAATGTCGTACCTGCGGCCGTTCCGGTGATAACGGTTGTCCGGAAAAGCTATCGATCCATTGTACGCCATCGGGCGCCAATGCGCGCAGCGAAGCCGGCACCCCGAATCCGTTTAAAAATACCGGTACGCCGCCGGCGTCGTGTAATGCAGTCGCGTTTTTGACCTTTCGCGTACGTTTAACAGACAGGACTTTCATCAGATTATGCTCAAGTTTGATCTTAGAAGTAATTGAAACAGCGCATTACCGCGGCCGCCATGAGCGGCGGGAACACGGGTAGCGAAAATTTACGTCACGGAATCGGGATGCGGGCTTGCGGCGGGGGGGAAGGAAGGGCGCGGATGAATAAGCGCCCTTCCTGTCCGTTCGGTGCGGTCGCGCGGGAGCACAACAATCATTGACCGAGAACGTCCAGATTATTGATCCCACAAAATGCGCTGCAGTGTGTTTTAAACGGGAAACCGTTCGATTGCAGCAGATCGAACTGAAGCATGCTGACCTTCATAGGCGGTGACTTTACGAAACGTTATGGATTACGGATTAGAATTGATCCAAAATTAAGCCGATATGTCCTTCAGACAAAGGACAAAAAACGGAATTTCTTACGTATTACTTTTATTTTAATATTTAAAGTATTAATTATAATTAACTTGCAAAAATATTAATTTATCCCGATATGGTTTGCTTGCGAAGATTTAACATCGGATAAGGCGATTTTGGAACAGCCCTGGGGGCTTCAGGCAATACGGGAGCTCCCGCAGCGATATAGGCCCAAGGCATCTCACCTTATTTATTTAACAACCAATTGGAAACATATTGTAAATAATTACTGTAACCCCCATCGGCCCATTTGCGTTCTTTTCTTTTTTGACAGTACAACAACGCCTTCCACCGAACACCCCGACTCGAATGGACCGCAACCCCTATCCTTTCCTGCCAGGGGGGGGCCGGATTCTCCTGCTGCCCCGGGTTTGCCGATAGAACGCAAAACCAGGGGCCACAGGCTTTCGTACGGGACGATTTCGATTTCGCGATGCAGGTTGACGGGATACCAGGGGATTTCGAGCAGCGATTTGAAGATATCAGCAGTTTTTTGTTGCACTTTGTTCAGGTCAAAGGCATTGAGCGGTATTTGTATCAGCATTTTGATAAAATACCGGCTTCGGAGGGTGTTGTGATCGTTGAGGTAGCGGGTGCAATATTTTTTCAGGGCATCAATCCGGTTTTCACACTCTTCCTGCCGGTTTTGTGCGACGTAAAACAGGAACTGGATGATCAGGATGGCGATGTTCATGCCGCGTTTGTCTTTCGACAACAGCGGCACTTCGTTGAGAAAACGGCTGATTTTGAACGCGGAAGAGATCAAAGCCGGGTTCCTGCTATCGATCTCACCGGTTAAAATCAGGTATTGAATATACGCTTCCACAATTTTCCAGAATTCCTCGATATGAGCAGGCTGGGAGCCCAGGTGCGGATTGGACAGTACCCGGCACAAGGTACCGGCGGCAACGGAATAGTTTCCGGTGTGCATGGACATCATCACGTATAATTCCTGCAGTTTGAACCAGTTGAAGGAGTTCTCTTCCAGCATTTTTTCAAGGGTGAGCACGTAACCCTGCCCTTTTTCAAATTGACGGGTATACAGACAACAGGTGATGATATGATAATAGAAGGTCTGAAGCACCATGCCGCTGCGATACTGTTTGCCATTAAAAAACTCGATGGCCTGGGCGCACACCTGCTCCATGCCGGCGTAATCGTTCCGGCTGTCGAAGATAATCGTCTTGATCAGGTATCCGAAAAAATGTACTTTAAAGGCCGCGTAGCGGTTCATCAACGGCTCCACCCGGGCGAAATACTCTTCCGCTTTAATGGCTGCCTGATGCTTGTCGGCGCGAAAATTGACGTAGTTGATCACCAGGTCACTGTACAGGCGCTCGGATTGGCGCTCGGCCAGCCAAAGCGCTTCCAGTTGGGTAAGTTGCGTTTCCAGTTCATTGTATTTTCGCTGATCGCCCTCAATAGTGCCGTAGTACAGTTCGAGTGTCCGGATGATATTCATGCTGAGCTCGGTGAACTCAAAATCGAGGGTATGCCGGAGCAGGTTTTCCAGTTGTTTGACCCCGATGCTGCGGATGTTTTTACTGATCAGGATCATGGCCGAACTCCATTTTTTCAAACATTCCACGAAGGCCGTCTGCCGGTCGGGGTGGCTTTCTTCTCTGAAATCGAGCAGGAATACCGCGTCGCAAAGGCGGTTTTTAAGGCGGTTTTTTAATACGGTAAGTTTGCCTATGTCTCCACCGAGTTCGGGGAACAATGCCAGCAAATCGTGGTCGGATTGAATCTGGTTTTGAGCAATAGCATGGTACAGTTTGCCCAGTTGAGAACCGGGCCTGACCAGCGCTTCCAGCAGGGTGTTCGACTTGAACTTAGTTTTCTGAATAAAATCAATGAGATCTGTGAGATCGTTCATAGCCTTTTCATGATAAAAAACCAGTTTGCGAGTCGAGGGAACTCTTTATTTGCGCAAGATTAAGCCTGAAAAAGGCTGGAAAAAATTATTCCGGACAAAGTAGAGGTAAAAATAATGCCGAATGTTGGAATAAGCCGGGTATACGTACAATTCATTTGGCAAACTACATGAACATGTAGCTTACCCTGTACCGACCAACGGCAAGACGCCTCTATCATCCCGGAATTTTTTTCGATATTCGCGGCGGCGAAAATTAACTGCCTAATCCGTACATGCTTCCTGTTTGGTCCTGTCTTCGTTGGGCTGCGCCGTTCCGGGTGACGGCAGTGGCACTTGTATGTTACAACACGCCCTGCTTCCCGCAGACACTGCCGGAGGATTCCGGTTATGACATTCGCCGGATCAGTTTACAAAATGGCTTGCGCAACCAGATCATTACCGCACTTTGCGTGGATCAGCAGGGACTTTTATGGATCGGTACCCAATCCGGCCTGTACAGTTTCGATGGCTTTCGGGTTACCGGTACGGATAACACGCGCGAACGCCTGCTGGAAGGATTTATTACCGACCTTGAACTCATCCGGTCGGGATCGC
>JAKLJF010000569.1:0-3339 GCA_023151335.1 Thermoanaerobaculia bacterium
ATCGAAACAAACGCCACGCCGGAAGGACGGAAACGCAATCAGCGCGTGGAGATCAAGATATTGAGTATTAATGGATGAGAGGTTTATGAGGGTTTAGAAAGTTTAGAGGGTTTAGAAAGTTTAGAGGGTTTAGAAAGTTTAGAGGGTTTAGGGCAGCGCTGCTCTAAACCCTCTAAACTTTCTAAACCCTCATAACCCTCATAAACTCTCATAAACCCGCTTTATTTCACCGGCGCTGCGGGTTGTTGCGGGGCATCGGTTGCCGACATCCGGATTTCCTTTTGTTCCGGTTGCCGCGGAGCGCTGGAATGGCTGCCGGTGGTATGGCCGCCGAGGATGGGTGCAATGGCCAGGCCTACGAGGCAGGTCAGCTTGATCAGGATATTCATCGAGGGGCCGGAGGTATCTTTGAACGGATCGCCCACCGTGTCGCCGGTAACGGCTGCTTTGTGCGGGTCGGAGCCTTTGAAATACGTTTTGCCGTCGATCTCCACGCCTTTTTCAAACGACTTCTTGGCGTTGTCCCAGGCGCCGCCGGCATTGGACTGGAAGATGGCCCACAACACGCCGCTTACCGTTACGCCGGCCATATAGCCGCCGAGGGCTTCGGGGCCCATGATAAAGCCGACGAGGATAGGCGTGATGATAGTGATGAGGCCGGGAGGCATCATTTCGCGCAGGGCGGCCCGGGTGGAGATTTCCACGCATTTGCCGTATTCTGCTTTGCCGGTGCCTTCCAGCAGACCCGGGATTTCGCGGAACTGGCGGCGTACCTCGTTCACCATGTCCATGGCCGCGCGGCCCACGCTTTGCATGGCAAAGGCGGAGAACACCACGGGGATCATACCACCGATAAACAGGGCGGCCAGCACGTTGGCTTTGAAAATATTGATACCGTCGATGCCGGTGAAGTCCACGTAAGCGGCGAACAGGCCCAGGGCCGTCAACGCCGCCGAGGCGATGGCAAAACCTTTGCCGATGGCGGCGGTAGTGTTGCCCACGGAGTCGAGCACGTCGGTTTTTTCACGTACTTCTTTGGGCAATTCGCTCATTTCGGCGATACCGCCGGCGTTGTCGGCGATGGGGCCGAAAGCGTCGATGGCGAGCTGCATGGCGGTGGTAGCCATCATGGCCGAGGCGGCGATGGCCACGCCATAGAAGCCGGCCAGGGTGTAGGCGCCCCAGATAGCGCCGGCAAACAACACGATAGGCATCCAGGTGGACATCATGCCCGTGGCCAGTCCGGAGATCACATTCGTAGCGTGGCCGGTGGCCGACTGGCGAACGATGTTCAGCACCGGTTTTTTACCCAGGCCTGTATAATATTCGGTGATAGCCGAGATCAGAGCGCCCACGATCAGGCCTAATACGACGGCCCAGAATACATTCAGGCTGGAAATCATTTGAATACCTTCTCCAAGAAAATTCATGCCGATCTGAGCCGGCAACATCCACATGATAACAGGATAGCAGATGATACCAGTCAGGATAATACTGATCCAGTTGCCGCGGTTCAGCGCGCCCTGCACCGTACTGGCGCTGGCCTCTGCCGTATCGCTTACGCGCACCAAATTCATGCCGATGATCGAGAAAATGATACCCAGGCCGGCGATCAAGATCGGCAGGAGAATAGGGCCTATGCCGCCGAAGTTATCCTGAATGCCACCGGAGTCGCGGATCACGGAGTTGCCCAATACCATGGCGGCAAGCATGGTGGCCACGTAGGAGCCGAACAAGTCGGCGCCCATTCCGGCCACGTCGCCCACGTTATCGCCCACGTTGTCGGCAATGGTGGCAGGGTTGCGCGGATCGTCTTCCGGAATACCGGCTTCCACTTTACCCACCAGGTCAGCGCCTACGTCGGCAGCCTTGGTGTAAATGCCGCCGCCCACGCGGGCGAACAGGGCAATAGACTCGGCGCCGAGCGAAAAACCCGCCAGCACTTCCAGTACGCGGGTCATGGCTTCCGCGCCGTTTTCGCCATAGATACCACCCATAAAGAAGTTGAAAAACAAAGCAAACAGCGCGCTCAGTCCCAACACGGCCAAACCGGCAACGCCAAGCCCCATGACCGAACCGCCGTTGAACGACACTTTCAGCGCTTTGGCAAGGCTGCTGCGCGCGGCCTGCGTGGTGCGCACATTGGCTTTGGTGGCAATACGCATGCCGAACAGACCGGCCAGCACCGAAAAC
Organism: Thermoanaerobaculia bacterium; assembly: GCA_023151335.1. GTDB lineage: Bacteria > Bacteroidota > Bacteroidia > Chitinophagales > Saprospiraceae > M3007. The sequence goes on from JAKLJF010000569.1 coordinate 2,194, forward strand.
GCGGCGCCGATCACAAAGGCAAATACGATCAGCGGGTGGCTGGTGGTTACCTGGGTACTCAGCCAGCCCAACAGCGCGCCGGCGATCACCACATAAATGGCCAATACGCGGTATTCCGCTTTCAGGAAGGCCATGGCGCCATCGGCAATATGGTTGGCGATAGCACGCATTTTGTCATCGCCGGCGTCCTGTTTCGTAACCCAACTCTGCAGAACCGCCATGTAAAGCAGCCCCACAACACCAAATAAAGGAAGTAAGTAAACTAAAGAACTCATTTTGAATTGATGTAGGTGAAAAATTTAGGGTGTGGGGTCAAAAGCGGCGCAAAAGTAGTGAAATTTAGTTGGGTGGGAAAAAAGTCTGTGGAGATGAAAGTTACAACGACGGCGCGCCGCGTTTCAGTCCGTCTGCCCGGCGGCAACAAATGACCTGGCCCATGGCCTGCACAATACGGCCCTTAATTAATCTGGCAATTCATTATCCCTTTCAATCAAACAAGGTGCAATCAATTTGCAACAGGGCTGTTCGGAGTAATGGTTCCTCTAGGGTGAAGCCTCCTAATAGCTCCCGAGGAGAGAACCTGCCATTGATTTTGGATGCTCGGGTCTAACTGCCATAAAATATCAACTACATCTGACACTGTCAAATGGGAACTTTGCGAAGAACCACCTTCATGGTACATTACACTTTGGGATGATTCCGTGTGACGAATGCCTAAGGCGTGACCCAGCTCGTGTTCCAACTTAATAAGTGGTTCAGGAAGTTCATGGTTTGGATAAAAGGTAATCACGTCTGTAATTATAGTTGATCTATAACCACTAAACTTTTCCTCGTGACACTCGGTCAATCGTCTTTGGTAGTGTGAATCATCGGTCAAAAATGTCTCACCTCGATAAACAGACTGGCGCACTCCCTGCCATGCAACAATATCTGTATTTATGATTATCTGTCCACGTCGATATTCACGGGGCCAAGGAAAATGGGCAACATTTAGAAGATTTCCTTGTATGGTTGCTGTGCCAAATATTGATAGAGATCTCCTTCTAACTTCCTGAGCAGTAATCCCTAATACAGGATCGACTACCAAATAAAATCGAATTTGAACAGGAAGTACTGATTCAATGGATGAAGAAATTATTCTGGCCA
>JAKLJF010000569.1:3349-4023 GCA_023151335.1 Thermoanaerobaculia bacterium
GCTGTCATTTTACAAGGGATTGGAAAACTATTTATGTGCAATTTCTGGTTCTGTGATTTGGAGTAAGATTAACCAACTTACCACGGCTCCCCACAAGCGGTAGCAACATCGGTGATTGTAATTATTTCCAAACTGGAGACAGGGGCCCTTGCATACCTGCTGCGAATACTCTCAGCTTCCTGTCGCGTATTTACGGTAGTTAGAGTCATTTCAGATCGCGGAATATGATCCCTGGAGCGCATGTCGCCTATACGATATTCAGGCGGAAGATCAAGGTCGGTTCTTGGCCCAAACCACTCCAAGAGAAGGGTATGTCTTCCTGGATGACTCGCAAACCAAGAAGCAGGAGGTGTTGATGACGCCAAGTATGCCATGTACCCATTTAGAACATCTTGGCATTGTGCCTCATCGGTGCCCGGTGGAAAATATACGTTTACTGGTGCTGAATAATGGTAAAGTGAATATCCCGAAACTTGGGTACCAGGAACTGAAATATCCCTTATCATTTGAGCCGTAGCAATTGGGTTACGCATAACATTACAACCTTCAAAAATAATCTGACCCGCTACCTGCACATGACTATTTCCGAAATAAGCGCGAATCTCAGCATCACTTGGCAAACGTCCCGCAATCATAAGAGCACCTGGCATCCCATGAGTACAGATAATAAGAGT
>JAKLJF010000056.1 GCA_023151335.1 Thermoanaerobaculia bacterium
TATGGGGAGGGTTCATCCGGTTGACCTGGAGGAGGAAAAGATTACGCGCTTGTATTGAACCGACATCCCTCGTCCGACGAATTCGTCGTCGGACGAGTAAGATTTGCTGGCGGGGTTAGGGCTATTGCCTGGGTTGTATTCGTCCGACGACAAATTCGTCGGACGAGCGTCAGGGCCGCCGCACTTCGTTCTGCAATAGAAGGGTATTCTCCCCAAAATACTCCTTGAATGCCAGCGCGAACGTGCCGGCGCTCGAAAACCCGACCAGTTCGGAAATGGCCCGCGGCGTGCCGGCGCGTTTTTCGAGCAGGGCTTTGGCTTTTTCCAGCCGCATTTCCCGGATCAGTTGCATGGGTTCTTTGCCTGTGAGGACGTGCAGCTTTTTGAAATAATGCTGCCGGTTCATCTGCATTTTGCGCGCCAGTTCGTCGGCCATAAAATCGGGGTCGGACAGGTTTTGTTCAACGATCTCTACCGAGCGGCTCAGGAACGGGTCGTCGAGCGCGATGCGGTTTTCGGAAAAATACAAATGCAGGAAACGGGCGAATGCCTCGTGTTTTTCTTTGCGGGCCTCCAGCAGGCGGGTGACTTCCCCGTCAAAGTCTTTGTTCAGCACCGGGCGGTTGAACCAGGCGTCGGCGCCGGCGCGCAGGGCGTCGAGTTTGCCTTCGTTGCCGTGGTGTTCGGTCAGCAGGATGATCGGAATATGGTTGGTGCGTTCGGCCAGTTTGATCTGCCGCGCGATGTCGATGCCGGTTTTGCCGTTCAGCACCGCGTCGCATACGATCAGGTCGGGTAGCAGGTTCGAAGCCATGTTCAGGCCTTCGGCGGGCGTGCCGGCGGTTTCCACATCAAAGCGGTCGGACAGCAGGGATTTGAGGTACAATACGATTTGCCGGTTGGGTTCGATGAGCAGGGCGGTTTTTTCGCGCGGCTGCTGATCGGGCACGAAGTAACTGGTTCGTTCGTAGGGAGCGGCCGTTATTTCGGCGACCGGAACCGGGGCAATGGGATCTGCCAGGGTGGAGGCGAAACGATCGGAGCGCAAAAATTCCAGTTCCAGGTCTTTTTTGGCCAGCCGTTTGCGCCAGCGGGCGGCAGCTTTCATATTGGCGATGATCAGGCCAATAAAAACCAGCAGTATGGCGCCGGTCAACATAAAGGCGCGCTCCTTTTCGAGCCGGATGTAGCGATCGCGTTCGGCTATTTCGATTTGCCGCAGCGCTGCAAGAGAGTCCATCTGGAGTTGGGTCTGGCGCAGGGCCAGCCGGCGGTCGCGTTCGGCGAGGGAGTCTTTGGCCACGGCCAGCAATTGCTGACAGGCAAGGGCCTGGGTGGGCTGTTCCCATTCGTTAAAAGCGATTACCAGCACTTCGAGCAACTGCGCCCGGGTCTCCGGATTGTTATCGCGCCGGGCATCGCGCACAGCCTCGGATAAAAAAATCCGGGCGCTTTTTTCGTCTTCATTGTGCCGGTAAATGTCGGACAGCAGGGGAACCGCACGGGCGGGTATCAGAAATTGCAGGCGTTTCAGGTAGGCCCGGAAATTTTCAGATTCCACCTGGGCTTGTTCATAGTTGCCTGCCTGTGATAATTCGCGCAGTAATTTCAGGTAACCGCCGAGGGAGTCCGTATGCGTTTGAGCCGCCAGCGGCATGACGCCGGCGGCGAAAATCAGGAAGAGGCAACAACGGACGAGGCAGCGCATAGTAACCCGGTTTTTGGTCTTTTCGAAATATTTTTCACAAATGTAGGTTCCCCAAACCAACCCGCGGCACCACAACTTGTTACTTTTAAATCTTTTAACGCATATTTATGGAATTCCAATGAACGCCAGGTCGGTTTTGCGCGGGTCATAACGGATTTTGCAACCATTGCCTACCTTGGCGACGTCTTTATAGTGTAAGAATTCCGGGGGCGTGGATTATCCAAATGGTTTATGGCGTGTATGGTTGCATATCCCGGTTTGCAGGGGTTGCGGCGCTGATTGCTCGCAACCGCCGATGCGCAAGGGCTGTATGCGCAATTCGCTTTAAACCTTTGGCCGTCCCGAGCGTTGGATGGAGCGGTACACCCGCATGTTTATTTAGATTAAATGTGACAAAAATCATACCCATTCAAGGGGTATATTACCCTAAATTTGCAGCAAAATAATTTTTTATGAAACGTTCCCACATTATTGCCGTTGCCGTGGTGGCTGTTGCTATCGGCATTTTGATCTCTGCCAGTAAAGACGTGACCACGTACGCTACTTTTGCCCAAGCGGCGCAAAACGGCGACCGGGTTAAGTTAGTTGGGCAATTGGTGAAAGAGCGCCCCGTGGAATACAATCCGGAAAACGACCCGAACTATCTCGCCTTTTACCTGAAAGACGATGCCGGTGAAGTGCGCCGGGTGGTGTTACGCGCGGGCAAACCGCAGGATTTCGAACGTTCTGAACAAATCGTGCTCACTGGTCAGATGCAGGGTGAAACCTTCGAAGCAGCCGACATGCTGCTCAAGTGCCCGTCCAAGTATAAGGACCAGGAAGTGTATGTGCGGTCGGAAAAAGGCTAACGACTTTTGACTTACGACTTTTGACTTACGACTTACGACTTTTGACTTACGACTTGCGACTTTTGACTTACGACTTGCGGTAAAGCATGGCCGCCTTTTCTCTAATTCTCTAATGGCGCAATGACACACCAATGACTCAATGAAGAATTGACCCAATGACGAACTGACTCAATGACGAAATGACCCAATGACGAAACACCCCAATGACGATCTTCTGCTATGCAATATATTGGTGAGCATCTTTTGCCGGGCCGGCTGGGCCATTTTTTTATTGTTTTGTCTTTCGTGGCTGCCGCCCTGTCAGGCGTTGCCTATTTTTGGGCGACGCGGCGCCGTGAAACGGCCGGCTTTGAGGGTTGGCGCAACCTGGGCCGGTTTTCTTTTATTCTGCACGGACTGGCTACGCTCGGTGTGATCGGGAGCTTGTTTTTTATCCTGACGCAAAAATACTACGAGTACCAGTATGCCTGGGCCAACGTGTCGGACGACTTGCCGTTCAAATATACTTTTTCCGCATTCTGGAAAGAACAACAGGGCAGTTTTCTGCTCTGGAGTTTCTGGCACATTGCGTTAGGACTTGTACTGATCCTGCGGGCCGGCAAATGGGAAACACCGGTAATGGCGGTGATCGCCCTGGCTGAAGCGATCATTTCGTCCATGATCCTGGGGTTGTATTTCGGCGATTTCCGGTTGGGGGCCAATCCCTTCGACCTGTTGCGCGATACGATGGATGCGCCTATTTTCGCCCAGGCCGATTATCTGTCCAAAATACAGGGCAGCGGCCTCAATCCGCTGCTGCAAAACTATTGGATGACCATCCATCCGCCCACGCTGTTCCTGGGGTTTGCCTCTACCATAGTGCCCTTCGCTTATGCCATAGCGGGCCTGTGGACCCGCGACCACAAGGACTGGCTGAAGCCTGCGCTTCCCTGGGCCCTGTTCTCCGGCGCCATATTGGGAACCGGCATTCTGATGGGGGGCGCCTGGGCCTACCAGGCGCTTTCGTTCGGCGGTTATTGGGCCTGGGACCCCGTGGAAAACACCTCGCTGGTGCCCTGGATCACGCTGGTGGCCGGTATCCATGCCAATCTGGTGGCGCGCTCCACGGGCTATTCGATCCGGAGCGCCTACGCGTTTTATTTAATGAGTTTTATCCTCATTTTATACTCCACCTACCTGACCCGAAGCGGCGTGCTCGGCGATTCCTCCGTGCATGCGTTTACTGAAATGGGGCTGGGCTTTCAACTGGTCTTGTTTATCGGGGTATTCACAGTGCTGGCCGCCTGGCTATGGCTGGCCCGGCGGAAGGATGTACCGGCCATAGCCAAAGAAGAAGCCGGCGTTTCGCGGGAATTCTGGATGTTTATCGGCGCGCTGGTGCTGTTTTTTTCGGCGGTACTCATTACCGGCGCGACTTCGCTGCCGGTGTGGAATAAAATTGTACAGGCCTTTAACCCCGAATACGTCGGCGCGGCGCTTAAAGATCCGGTGGCGCACCACAACCGCTACCAGCTCTGGATCGCCGTCTTCATCGGTTTGTTATCCGGTGTGGCCCAATGGATGCGGTACGGCGAGCGCAACTGGGAGGCATGGGGTAAAAAATTCATCCGCCACATGATCATAGCCGCCGTGGCCGCCGGTGTGTTGACGGCACTGAACGCCCTGTGGCTCAATATTCATGCCTGGCAGTTTTTTGCCATGCTGTTTGCCGGGATGTTTACCCTGGCGTCCAACGTGGATTATATCATTACCTTTTTAAAAGGAAACCTGAAACAGGCCGCCTCGGCGCTTTCGCATATCGGGTTTGGCGTACTGGTTTTGGGTATCCTGGGCACGGGTTTGAACAAAGAGTGGATATCGTCGAATCCCTTTGCCATGGAAGGACTGATCGAGGGCATGGGCGGCGACGAGATGAATAAAAATATTCTTTTGCTCAAACAATCCGCCCTGCCGATGCGCCGCGGTTTCGAGGCTACTTATGAACGCGATACGGTGGAGCGCCAGACGCGCACGTTTGCCGTACGGTTTAAAAAAATGAACGACGAGGGCGCTTATACGGGCGAAGAATTCGTGTTGTATCCTAACGTGATGTATGACCGGGAATTCAGCAAAATAGTCGCCTCCAATCCCTCGACCAAACACTACCTTACCCACGACATATTTACCCACGTTTCCTCGTTGCCCAAGGCCGAACTCGACCCCGAATTTGCCAAACAACAGGAAGACAGCCTGCGTTTTGAAAGATACGAGGCCGTGCCGGGCGATACCATATTTACCCAAAAACACTACCTGGTGGTGGAAGGCTATACCAAACAGCCCAAACACCCGGAGTACAAACCAGAAAAAGGCGACCTGGCTTTCGGCCTCAAACTCCGGGCCTACGCGCTCCAGGATACGCAGGGCTACGCGGCAGAACCGATGTTGTACCTGCGGCCCCGCCACGGCGGATTTACCCTGCCGGCGCACGTGGGCCAGTTGCAGATGCGCGTCCGCCTCAACGAAGCCTCTATGAACCAGTGGATGGCCATGGAAGAGGACCTGAAGTTCACGCCTTACCCGATGAAGGAAGGCGAGACGGTGGATTTTCAGGGATACAAAATTCACTTTGTCAAAGCCAACCGCGAGGTAAATCATCCCAACTACGCCCCCGAACCCAACGATATTGCCGTGGCTGCCGACCTGGAGATCACCGCGCCCGACGGCCGCAGCGGCAAAGCCAGTCCGCTGTACCTGATCCGCGATAACCAGCCGTTCAGCCTGAAAGATGAGGCGCCCGAACTGGGCCTGCATTTTCGCTTTGAAAACATCGATCCACAAACGGCGACCCTGACGATCAGCGTGGCCAGGGCTGCCGGCGAACTGCGGCAAATTCCCGTTGAAATTGCCGAAAACGCCCCGCGTTCGGACTATATCGTGCTCGAAGCCATCGTTTTTCCCGGCATTAACCTTGTTTGGGGCGGTTCCATCCTGATGTTGTTCGGATTGGCGCTCGGCATGTGGCGGCGTTTGAAAACGGAAAAATGAAAATAATCCTGTTATGCCTGTCCTGTCCGGCCGGTTGCGCGCATTACCCACGCGCTATCTGGTATTTTTAGTACTCCTGTTATTTATTCCGGCCCACCTGATCAACCTCGGCGTGGCGCCGTTCAATGGCGATGAGGCCATCCGCTCGCTGGTAGCGTTGGAAATGCACCTGTCGGGCAATTACATCGCCCCGACGATGCACGGCGCGCCCTATATCAACAAGCCACCCCTGTTCAACTGGATACTGCTGGTATTTTTCAAACTATTCGGGTATTTCGGCGAATATCCGGCCCGGACGGCCACCGTGTTTTTTCTGGGCGTTTACGCCTGGGCAGTGTACCGGTTTAACCGAAAAGCGTTTGGGTTTGAATTTGCCTTCCTGTCGGCCTTTATGGTGGTGACAACCGGCCGTTTTCTCATTTACGACTCGATGCTGGGCTTGATCGATACCACATTCTCCGTGGTGATCTACACCCTGTTCATGAGCATCTGGTACTTCGGCAACCGCGGGCAATGGTGGCAGCTGTTTCTGAGCACTTATTTTTTAATGGCCGCCGGATTTCTGCTGAAAGGGCTGCCGGCTATCGTTTTTCAGGGGCTTTCGCTGACGGCGGGTTTACTTTTTTTCGGACAATGGCGCCGGCTGTTTTCCCTGCAACATCTGGCGGGTATTACCTTGGCGGCAGCCATTATGGCCGGCTATTTGTGGGCCTACGTGCAATACCGGCCTTTGGAGGTGTTGCTGCCCAATCTGGCCGAGGAATCGGTAAAACGCACCGCGGTAGTGTTCGGCTGGTGGAACACGGTGAAACACGTCTTTCGTTTCCCTTTCGATTCGGTGTATCATTTCCTGCCCTTTTCCCTGCTGATCCTGGCCTGGTTCAACCGGCATTTCTGGTCGCGTATCCGGCAAAACCGCCTGGTGTTTTTTAACTTTCTGATGCTCGCCGTCAATTTGCCCTTGTACTGGAGTTCGGTGCAGGTGTATGCCAGGTATTTGCTGATGTTCATTCCCCTGTTCACCATCCTGAGTTTTTACCTGATGGAACAGGAGCGGGAAAATGACAGCTGGCGTTACCGGATGTTTTATATTTTGCTCGGTGTGCTGTGCCTGTTGCTGCCCCTCGCTTTTCTGGCGCTGCCGTTTGTGCCGGAAGTCAATTTTTTGCCAGGCATCTGGTCGCTTTCACTGACATTCGGACTGGCCCTGGCATTTGCAGCGGGCTGCTATTTTGCCGATAAAAAACGTTATTTGTGGTGGAGCATCGTGTCGCTGCTTGTGGCGCGCACGGCTTTTGATCTGACCATTTTGCCTACACGGCACTATGAAAATGACGTATCGATAGCCAAGAGGAATGTTTATCAATTGGTGGAAAAATACGACCGTCACCGCTGGTATGTGTTGGGCGAATCATACCTCCGCGAGCCCGCCTCTTTTTATATGACCCAACGGCTGGGTTATATTGTGCAGCGCACGGCGAATACCGATATGCCCGGCGCATTATACCTGGTTAATCCGGAAGAATACCCGCTCTCCGACTTTTATTTCCGGAGCGGCCCCGTAGATACGCTGCAAACGGATTACAGGGAGTATAAAATATTGGTATATCTGAGGGAGTGAACTGCTTTACTCTGCCGGGGGGCCTGCTTCTTTTCGTTGAAGCCAGTTTGTAAACTGTCTTACTCCTTCCGGCAGGCTTATCCGGGGTTGATAACCAAAGTATTGAAACGCTTTGTGTACGTCTGCAAATGTTTGCTCAACATCACCGGGTTGTTTGGGCATGAATTGCACTTCCAGTGTCCGGCCCAGTGCTGCTTCCAATGCATGCACCATGTCTAACAGTGTGACAGGCTGACCGCCACCCAGGTTGAAAATCTCGTAACCCCAGGAGGACAGGTTGAGCAATTGACGTATACCCTGTACAATGTCGGCGACAAAGGTGTAGTCGCGCCGGGTTTTGCCGTCGCCGTACAGCGGAATGGGCTTGTTATCAAGCGCCAGTTGGGCAAATTTGTGGATGGCCAGGTCGGGGCGTTGCCGGGGGCCATACACGGTGAACAGGCGCAGACAAGCCACATCCATACCGTACAGATGATGATAGGTATGCGCCAGCAACTCGCCGCTGCGCTTGGAGGCCGCATAAGGGGAAATGGGGTGGCTTACGTCGTCGGTTTCGGAGAAAGGCGTTTTGGCCTGGTTGCCGTACACCGAGGAGGAAGAAGCAAACAGCAGGCGCTTCACCCGGGCTTCGGCCATGGATTCCAGGATTTGCAGTGTGCCATGCACGTTGACGTCGAAATATTCCGAGGGCTGAAGAATAGAGGGTCGAACGCCGGCCTTTGCAGCCAGGTGAATGACCACATCAACAGGTTGTTGTGTAAATATCCGGCGCAGCAATTGCCTGTTCCGGATATCGCCTTCTTCCAGTTTAAAAGCCTGATGGTTCAAGGCCCGTTGAATATTTCCCCATTTGACCGCCGAGGGGTAAAACGGATCGAAATTATCCAGACCAATGACCCGGTGGCCGTCATTCACCAATGTTTCACAGAGGTGAGAACCAATAAAACCGGCGGCGCCGGTGACGAGAACAGTCATTTGTATTTAAGGTTTGGGCGCTTTTTCCCCGGGCAGATCATATCCACCCGGCGTATTTAGAATGTTGGATTTAAAACTGTACAAAATACCGAAAAGGGCCACAGCAGTAGAAATCAGGTAAAACAAAAAAGCAATTGCAACAGAACGTTCCGGGTTCAGGGACAACAATTGAGCGCCCCACAGGAAAGTCAGTTCACGGGCGCCAGCGCCGCCTATGGTAAAAGGAAGCATGGCTACCACCGATGAAACCAGGAAGACCACTGAATAACCCAACCAGTCGGACGACTCCTGTAACGCCAAAACAATGCCGAGGGTTGAAACAAGCTGTGCCAATTGTACGCCCAGCGACTGAACGGAGCTGCGTAGCCATACCCCGTTACCGGCGCCGATCATACGGTCGAACAGGATTTTGGACACCGTAATACTTGCCAGCAAGGCCAGAGCCCAAATCCATCCGAAAGGTTTCAGGGGGGGCAGCCCGAAAGCGAGTACCAGGCAGATTTGCCCCAGTGCCAGCACGCCCGACAGACGGTCGAACAGGGTAATGGAAAACAGGCGCCGGAACGGCCTGTTGAAGTGGTCCATCAGGATTTTGATCTTGTAGGCGTCGCCGCTGATGCCGCCGGGCAGCAACAGGTTGTAGTACATACCCAGCCAGTACAGCCTGAGTTGCGGGCGGGTGTTCAGGTTGATGCCGGCCGTTTTGAGCAGGTCGTTGAAACGGAACGCGCCGATCAGTTTGGAAATAATGAACCAAAGGGAAGCCCAAAGCAGCCAGCCGGCGTGCGACTGCCGCATCACCCGGAGCAGCAATTCCGGATCGATGGATCGCAGAACGATGACAATAATGGCGATGGATACCGCCGCTTTTAAGACCGTTTTTATGGCTGGGTGAAAACGCATCAGGCTTCCTGCATTTCCGCTTGGTGTATCCGGCGTATCCGGTAGGGTTTTTTATCCTGCGACTCGTAATAGGTGCGCACCTGCAATTCGGCCAGAATACCCAGCGCGATCAGTTGCAGGCCTGCCATAAACAATACCAGTCCAAGGATCAGCAGCGGGCGGCCCCAGATATCATGCCCCAATATTTTTTCAAAAAACAAATAAAGAAAAATCAACGCGCCGGCGCCCAGGGAAAATACCCCCCAGCCGCCAAACAGGTGCATGGGTTTGTGCCGGAACCGTTTGAGGAACAGGATCAGCAGCAGGTCGCTCACGACGCGCATGGTGCGGCCCAGGCCGTATTTGGAAACACCGTGTTGGCGGGCGTGGTGTTGCACAGGCGTTTCATCCATACGGGCGCCTTCGAGGTCGGCCAGTACGGGAATAAAGCGGTGGAGTTCGCCGTACAGGCCCAGGCTTTTGGCCAGTTCGGAGCGAAACACGCGCAGGGTGCAGCCGTAATCGTGCTGATGCACGCCGGAGGCCCGGCGGATGAGCCAGTTGGCGATTTTGCTCGGTATTTTACGCAGCAGCATGCCGTCCTGCCGCTTTTGACGGACGCCGGCCAGCATGTCGAGGTCGCGCGCGCGGGCCATTTCCAGCATACGCGGGATATCGGCGGGGTCGTTTTGCAGGTCGCCGTCCATGGTCACGATCCATTCGCCGCGGGCCTGTGCGATGCCGGCTGCCAGCGCGGCGCTTTGACCGAAATTGCGGCGAAACTCAACGATATGCAGGTTCGGCCGGGCAAGTTTCTTCAGGTTGGCCAAGGTTTGATCGGTGGAACCGTCATCGACAAAAACGAGTTCGTAATGATAACTGACGAGCTGTTGTTCCAGTTGCTGGACCAGCGGTTCCACGTTTTTTTCTTCGTTGTAAACGCAGATGACAACGGACAGGTGAGGTTTCATAGCGGGGCAAAGGTATGAATGGGGGGTCAGGTATTTTCAGGAAAAAGCGGATCAAATTTGGATTTTCTTCTTGGCGGGTTCCCTCTCGGGTATTTGCCATGATTGTTGAAGTAAGCTTCGATATGTTCTTCTTCAATCTGTTTGGCCAATAAGCGTCCGCTGATATTGGTCAAAATTATCCGCCCTGTATATCTGACCCAACCTACAGAAAGGTTTAAATAATAAAGTTGATCCCGGATGCGGTCAGAAAGATTGTCTTCTTCAATGGGATCATCGCTAATACCGTATTTGAAAAGAGTGTCCTCGCCTTTATCCCAAATTTCATAAAGGTGATGTATTCCCTCGTTTTGGTTGGAGTTACGATGTAGCGACACAGGAAAATAGGGTTGGGTTATTGCCAGCCTGATTTGTTGCTGCAAGTTTCGTAATTAAAAGCAGGCACGATAGTCATTTTTTTCCCTGTTTTTCGCTCGTATGCTTTTTTGGCAATACGCAACAATGGAGCAAAGGTGATATCCCTGGGCATTTCCAGCGGGTTGGATAAAACAAGCTCATAAAAATCTTTGCCATTAGCAATTACTCCACAACGGGCATAAAGAAAATCATCTGCAGATAAAAAGGATTCATCATCACCGTCTGTGAATGCGTTGGCATGGGCACGGGTATCCAAATGCCAAAGTTTTTCGGATAATATATCCTGAAACTGATAAATATTTGCTACATTCATTTTGGAAAGGGCGACAACAACTGGCTCAATAATTTGCTCATTCTCGCTCGAAGACCAATCCAATTGCTGTAGTATATTCCAAAAGTCATTTTCTTTAAACATTCCTGCCGCATCAGGTATATCATGTACTCTGATTTCAACATTCGCTTGACCATATTTTTCCTTTAAATCATCTACCAGCGCATGATCTAAATCCCGGCCTTTGATATGTAAGATCGTATCCATTAGTGAAAAATTTTTACAAAAATAGCGTTTCCACAGGAAAAAAAACAAATTGTTAGAATAAAATCTGGATTTGACCTCTGATTCCGAACTTTACGGCCCCCGGGTGGTCCAGGTACGTAAACCGCCGCACCAGATCGATGCGCAGCACTTTGAAAATATTGCTGATGCCCACGCTGGCTTCCACGTAGGGCTTTGCCTCCAGGGTGTAGGAAATCGGCGATCCGTCGGGGTAGGTCGGAAAGCGGTACAGCCCCGAACCTTCCGTCGGTACGTTCGTGGGCGTCACGGCGCCGTACAGCACTTTCACGGACGCCATTTCCCGGAGTTTGAGTTTGCGCACCAGCGGAATTTTATTGAGGAAAAAACCGTAGAAATTATGGTCCATGTTGAGGGCCACGTACCGGTCGCTGATGAATTCCATAAAGTTCATCAGGTTGTAGGAGTATAGCTGGTACACGTAGGTTTGGTTGGCCCGGTGAATGGTGAGAAGCGGGTAGGGGACTTTGCCGAACACCGCCCCGGCTTCGAGATACAGGTAATTGTAGCCGATAGGGGGCAGGTTGGAAAATTTGTAAAAACTGGCCCGCAGTTCCTGGAAATTGTATTCGCCGCCGTAGAACCCGTCGATGCCGCGGGCGTAGCGCAGGCTGGCCACGTATTTCACGTTGATCGTTTGGCGGTAAGTGGCGGTTTGGAAAAACTGCTCGCCCGGGGCATAACGCAGTTGCAGGTAAATTTTGGATGTGGTAACGGGATCGTTGGCCGGGTGGCCGTTATCCACCGGATCGAAAGTGAGTGCGCCGGCGGGCCTCAGGATTTGATTTTCAAAGCCGACGGTGTAGGAAAAATGGTTCTTGAATTCCCTTTCATGTTCCAGATTCAGGCGGTTGGTGTACACGAATTTGTCATTGACGCCGCGTACAAAGGAGGTCAGGATGTTGTTGGTTTGCGCCTGCGCCAGTTCCTGGCCGGGGATGCGGATATCCTGCTGGTATTGCACCCGCAAGAGGTTGAAGGGGAACTGGTTGTAGTGGGTGTTATTCAGGGCGAAGGTGGCCGTGCCGCCGTATTTCCAGCGTTGATCTTTGAATCCATAGGCAGCGTAGGCGTCCACGTTGAAACGTTTGCTCAGGGTGGAAGAAGTGCGTCCGCCGAAGCGCAGGCGGGTGCCTTCCACGGGGTTGAAAGCGTAAAAGGTATTGATGGGGCCGATCTCAAAGTTCCGGCTTGCGTTGACGTATCCGATGGCCGCGATTAACAGGACTTTTGCCGTGGTTTTGAACAATTTGGTGCGCTGCAGGCTGTCCATGTTGCCATACGTGGCGGCTTCGGCATCGTTGAGCGCCACATGGCGCGCCGAGGCCCAGTAGGCCGAATCGCTGCGTTCGGCGCCGGGCAGGTATTCCACCTCGGCAAAACCGTCGCTGAAAAGCGAGTCGGGCAGGTCGGGATTGATCTGCGGCGAGCGGTGCGACACCAGGCGCTGCCCGAACAAACCGGCACCCTTGCGGGTAATGCCGAAGTCCATGCGGTAGTCCTCGTGGGCCAGCACCCATTTACCGGAGGGCAGGCGCTGGAAATCCTGTTGCAGTTCGAGGGTTTTAACCCAGTTGAGGTTGATCTGCGGATTTACGGTGAAATTGGCCCTTACTACCGGGTAGGTGCTGTCGAGCGCGATGTACAGGTCGCCCTGCAGCAACATGTCCGTTTTGTTGCGCGGATAAAAAGCCAGGCGCACGATCTTGCTGCCGCTTTCTTCGAGGGTATCCATGGGGTAGTAGCGGTAAAACGCGGGCGCCAGGTTGGCGATGGGGCTCAGGAAATGGTCGGTGAGCAACACGACGTAGTTGTCGTACAGGTCGACGTCCTGATTGAGGTAGCGCAGGGCCTTGTTGATACCTTCCTGTTCGAGGTAGCCGGGGAATTTGACCTGCTGATTGCCTTTGATGAGCAGTTTCCGGCGCTTGGGGTCGGAGCGCAGGTGCAGGTCCTGTATGTTTTCCTGTAAAAAAACCGGCACCACCGCCAGGCCGTCCAGTTTGGTGGTATCTGTGTTGTCGAGCAGGAAGCGCAAGCTTTTCAGCACTTTTTTCTCTTTGACCTTGTCGGGCAGGTTGCTCAGGCCGAGGAGCACTTTCTCGTATTGCTCCTCCCTGAAGGTTTTCAGGTTTTCCACCCGGTTTTTGTCGCGGTTCTCCACCACGAGTTTGATGAGTTCTACGGCCGGATTGTTCTTGTTGCGGTATTTGCCGGATTTGACGGTGACTTCTTTCAGTTGGGTACTTTCCGGTTGCAAAACGATATCGATGGTCTGGCTTTTGCCTGCTTTCACCGCTACTATTTCAGCGCGGTATCCCAAAGCCGTAATTTTTAATTGGGTAAAGGCGCCGGCCGATTGTATTTCGTACACGCCGTTATCGTCGCTGTGCACACCCAACGAGGAGCCCGGCACACCAACGCCGGCGAACGGCACCGGCTGTTTGGTGTCAGCGTCGGTGATACGCCCTTTTACCCGGGTTTGTGCAAAACTCCACACCGGCAGCGCCAAACAAAACAGGATTACCGAAAACCGGAAATGGGAGGATTGGAACATGCGTGTTTTTTATCTGCTGTTTTTCGCCAAAATCAGGCCAAAAATCGGGTTATTGATTCGACAGGGTCAAAACTATGGAAAAGCGCCGTGGCAAAATGTTAAGTTGCGTTAAATGGCGGAAATTAGACGTGTGGATGGGCCGAAAGGTCACGGATCAATTTGCGTAGCGCCGTTTTAAAAAAAGACTCTGGGGGTTCCCATAATCACGCCTTCCCTTTTTTCCCGGAGTTCAACGATCAATCCTTCGGCCGGCAAAGCCACCACTTTTATTTTTTTATGAAACGGCTTGTAATCGCGGCGTGTCGAAACGGCCACTGTAACATATTCAACGGCAATATCTTCCGGCAGGATGATTTTGAAGCGACCATTTTTATCGGTGCGCACGCTTTTGCCCCCTTCTTCGAAACGCACCCGGACGTTTTTGAGCGGCATATCGTCATGCCTGCTCCGCACTGTACCGGCCAGGTATCGCACCGGTTTGTCCGCCGGGCGGATTTGTTTTTTAATGTTTGATGTTCCGATTTCCGTCACCGTTATTTTTTGTGGCGTTTGCGCCATCAGTTCTACGGCATTCGGGGTAAGTGACAGTCCGGCCAGCAGGCTCAGCGCTTTCCAGGTATGCGCAAAGGGGGTACAG
>JAKLJF010000570.1 GCA_023151335.1 Thermoanaerobaculia bacterium
CTGGGATTCAGTTTGGCCACGATGCGCTGGATATCGGGCATAAAACCCATGTCGAGCATGCGGTCGGCTTCGTCGAGCACCAGGAAACGCAGTTTGGAAAAATTGACATAGCCCATGTTCATGTGGGCGATAAGGCGCCCCGGCGTGGCGATGATCAGATCGACGCCGCGGGTAATGGCGTTCCTTTCCTGGGCAAATTCGCTGCCGCCGCTGCCGCCGTAAACGGCTATGCAGGAAATGCCGGTGAAATAGGCATAAGCCTCCACGGCCTGGTCTATCTGCATAGCCAGTTCGCGGGTGGGCACGATCACCAGCGCGCGGGTATAGTGCCCATCGGCTTCATCCATGATTTGATCAAGAATAGGCAGAATGAAGGCAGCTGTTTTTCCGGTGCCGGTTTGGGCAATTCCGATCAGGTCTTTTCCTTGTAAAATGAGGGGAATAGCCTGTTCCTGTATCGGGGTAGCCGTTTTAAAATTCAGGGTTTCGATGCCGGCGAGCAGGTCGGCGTGAAAGCCAAATTCGGAGAATTCCAACGCTGTTTATTTAATGGTTTTGCGGCGCAAAGTTGGGGAATTTTCCGGCAATTTTTTCGTAAATGCAAAGTTATACTCCACTTTCTCAAGTACCCGCCAGAAAAGCGCGCACGTTTGCGAAACTTTTGAAGTTTCGCAAACGTATTTCCTTCCTGCGCGTACCATGGTTACTTCTGCAGATAGTTATCCATAAAAAACTCCCGGTAACCGTCCAGCGTCTTGTTTTTCAACACCCGGCGGTAGTTTTCCTGTGTAATGGCGAAAATTTCCTTGTTGTAAGTTTTTTTGCTGGATTCGCCGAGGAATTCCTTGCGATCCCTTACCTCGTTGTAGTAGCGCATGGCTTGTTCCCGGTTGTCGAATTTTCGGATCACGACGATCGGAGTATTGGTGTCGGTACCGAGGAAAATGTTGGAGATGCGCAGTTGGTCCAGTTTGTGGTATTCCCGGTTGTAGTCGGATACGGCAACTTTGATGTCGTCGAGCCGCACGTCGCCGGTAACAGCTACAAGGATGTAATGCAGTTTGTCGTCGTCGAGTGAGAAAGCGTCGTCGAGCGAGGCGGTGTTCGCGTTAGCGGTTTTGCTGTCCGGTACTTCAAAGCCTTTGCACGACAGCAGGCGGGCGATTTCCCGGGCGCGGGTGGCTTCGGCGCTTTCCGGATAGCGGGCGATCACTTCTTTCAGCGACTGGCAGTACGCTTCGTTGCCCTGCAGGTTGCCGGTACACAGGGCGCTGAGCAACGCAAACTTGGCCATGAGCGGGTTGGTGGAGCCGTATTTTTTAGGCGCTTCCTGGCAGCGGTCGAAGGCCGAGCGGTAGTCGCCGTTCCGGAAGTAGGTGTAGGTTTGTTCGTAATATTGGTTGAGTTCGCGTTCGCGTTCCTTGGCCGCACTGGCGAAATTCGGGTCGGTCAGCGCCCGGGCGAAGGGACTGTTGGGGTATTTGCCCACCAGTTTGTCCAGGTAGTATTGGGCGCGTTCCCGGTTACTCAGGTCGTTGAACGCCAGGTAACAGTAGTACCAGGTTTCCTTTTCGTATTTAAGGGTATCCGGGTAGCGGATTTGCATGTCTTCGAGCGTACCGGTGCAGCGGCGGTTATTTTTCAGCTTGTCGCGGAAAAGCACGCCAAGGTTGTACATGGCTTCGTAGGTCGACAGGTGCAGCACGGCCAGTTCTGCCTGGTTGCGGGGAATGCCCTGGAACAGGTCGGCCATGTCGTTATCGCTGACGGCGTTGGCCAGGCTGTCAGCGCCGGCGAGGTCGCCCTGGCCGCCGGCGGAAGGCCGTGCGCTCCGGCGCCAGTTGTCTTCCAGTTTACGGTCGCCCCAGGTTTTGTTAAAGTCCTTTTTGCCCTTTTTGACAAAGGTCTCGTTGTAAAAGTAAAAGGAAGAGGGTTTTACGCCGGCGATTGGCGTCGACAGCGTCTTGATACCGCCCCCAGCCGCGGGGGCCTGTGCTTGTGCCAGCGCCCGTGCAGCCGCGGCTTCCTCTTCTTCCCGTTGTCTCTTTATTTTTTTTGCCAGTTCCTTGCGTTCCGCGTCGCTCATGTTATAGATGCGAACAATGCTGTCATTGTTGGCGATCAGGGTAATGAGCCGGGCGATATCGGTGAGGTTTTCTGCATATTGTTTCACCCGGGCATACCGTTCGTCTATGGCAGGCAAAACGGTCAGGGTGCTGTCGAAGTAGCTTTTGGCGGCAACGAAATCTTCCGCTTCGAAATACAGGTCAGCCAGCAAGAGATAGGATTCGCTGCGCTGGGCGTTATTGCCCTGACTGTAATTCAGCGACTGACGCAACAGCGCCATAGCGTCTTTTTTCAGGCCGTCTTTCAGGGCGATCTGGGCCATGGTGAAATAGATCTGATCCCGGTATTCGAAGTTTTTGGCGTCTTTGGCCATTTTTTCCAGGGCTTTGTTGGCCTCCGCGCTGGTCATTTTACCATGCGCCCACCCGGTCTGTATCAAATGCAGGCGGGCGTTGAACTCCATTTCATATTCCGGGTTGCTGTTCAGCGAGGTTTCGAGGGCGGCATAAGCCTTGTCGAATTGGTCAGCCCGTTCGTACAGTTGGGCGAGGACATAAGCCAGGCGCGCGCGATCCTTTTTTTTGCCGGCGTGCTGAATAGCCAGTTCCAGGGGTTGTACGGCCCGTTCGTAGCGTTTTTGTTTGATCCAGAGGTATGCTTCCGCCGTGTAGAGGTCCTGGCGGAGTTCGGGCGGGAAGAAATAATCCTGTTCGAGGTCGCGGAACAAAAAGTCGGCCTCATCGTATTTTTCGCGTTCCACCAGTGTACGGCCATACCAGATCATGGCTTTCGGGAAAGCGGCAGTACGTTGGATCATGCCTTTGTCGTAGGGGTTCTCACCCATTACGGGGGGCTCTTCAGTTGCTTTTTTCGGTTTGGTTTCTGCCGGTTTTTTGGTATCGGTTGTTTTGGCGTCTTTGGTCGTGCTTTTTTTGGTTGACTTTTTCTTTTTGGAAGATTTTTTCTTTTTGGACGGCTTTTTCTTTTTCTTCTTTACCGTTTCCTTTTTCTTTTTGCCGCTCTTCAGTTTCGACTTGGTTTTTTTCTTCGGGTCGTATTCGTCCTGAATATATTTGAAAGTGGATTCGGCTGTCTCGAAGTCGCGCTTCAGGTATTGAGACTGCCCGATCATGGTGTAGCAGTCGTCGGTCCAGTCGCTCACGCGGTGGATAGCAATAGCCATCGACGATTTTTTGATCACGTTGTCCAGATCGCCCTGCACGGGTTGGGGGTCGACGGCGGCGTAAGGGTACAAGTCGAGTATCTGGCTGTAATTGTCTTTGTGCGAATCCTCCATTTTGATCATGGTGAATCGCAGCAGCTCGTCGGCATTGAACCAATAGTTGTATTTAGAAGTCAGGTTGTGGTAACCTTTTTTGAACCACCCGACTTCCGCATTTTTTTTCTTGGTGGTGACGCAACCCGCGGTCAGCAAAATGGCAACCAGGGAAAGCAGTATGATCCGGATGTTTTTCATAATTCCCGTAAAATATTGAGTCGGCGCCGCGTGGGGGCGGCAGTGGTGCTAAATGGCGCGATTTATGTGCAAAAGGTTGTCCGGGCCGGTCAATTTAACACAAATTCGATGCCCGGAGACGAATATTTATACCGCTGACAAGGCATTTTGCCCGAACTTTGCGGCGTTTATCATTGACCGATGCAAAAATATCTCGCTTTTATAAAAAAACTGGGCGCGTTTTTCCGGCGCAGCGGCGACGACGACCGCAGCCTGATGTCGCAACTGCGCGACAAGTACCGCCTGGTCATCATGAACGACGAAACCTTTGAGGAGGTGACGTCGCTGAAACTGACGCCGCTGAGCGTTTATATTTTTCTGAGTTCCCTGGTGGTAGGTACAGCCATTCTGGTGACCCTGCTGATTGTGTATACGCCGCTCAAACGCTACATACCCGGATACGGCGATTTCCGGCGCGATGCAGAAATAGCCGAA
>JAKLJF010000571.1:0-3690 GCA_023151335.1 Thermoanaerobaculia bacterium
TTTTTAGTAGCGTTCATATTTTTCAAATCAACAAATCAACAAATCAACAATACCCCATTCATCGCTGAATCACGATTGCCTTCCAAATGGAAGTTTCTTTCGTTTTAATCTGCATCCGGTACAGGCCCGGTGGCAAATGAGCAACCGCCAGTTCTGCAAACGGGGCGGGCACAACGGTTTGCAAAAATACGGTTCTGCCTGTTATATCGAAGGCCTGTACCTGTGCCTCCGGGTTGCCCGGGCCCCGGTAGTGCAATTGTAAACGGGTATTGGCAGGATTGGGGAACAGCTCCCAGGGATCATCCTCTGGTATCTCTCCGGTGGAAACCGTTATGTTGACCACCTCCACGACATGTGTCGCCGAACAACCGTTGTCGTTGGCTGTCACGACAGCAGTGTAAGTGCCGGCTGCCAGACCCGTGAGGTCTTCCGAAAATGAAAACAAGACACTGTCTTTATACCACATCACCGTTACACTGCCCGGGTATAAAATTTCTATCGCAATGGCGCCGATCTGTTGCCCAAACTGGTCATTTACCACGGATACCGTGCTGACCACCGGCGGCGCCAGATTTTGGATAAAATCATCCACCTGCAATATTTGGGTGCAACCGTTGCCAGGGTTTGTTATCGTGACGGTATAGATTCCAATTTCGCCAATACCGATCCGAAAGCCGTCCACTTGAGAAGAGAAACCGTTTGGTCCGCTCCAGTCAAACTGATAACCTTGCGGGTCTGCAACGCCGATAAAAATACTGTCCGAACGGCAGGTGACGGTATCTACCCGCAGTGATGTAGCCGGAGAAACGGTATCCTGCAATACCAGGGCACTGGCTGTGCCCACGCAGCCGTTTGCCGGATCAGTGACGGTCAATATATACAAGCCGGGCATATTTACGCTCAGCATAGAACCATCAACGGGAGGAAGATCAGGTATCAGCCATTGGAATGCAGCGCCGGGCGTATCCGCGTTCCCACTCAAAGTCAGGGCAGGTATGGCGCAGGTGATCGTGCCGGCGCCGCTGACAGTTGCTTGCGGAATTTTCAGGTTTTCCGTTAAGTTAATCTGGGCCGAGCCGGCGCAACCCGAGAGGGTGTCCGTGGCTGTAAGAAAATATAAACCGGGCGTCGATACTGCTACAAAAGATCCTGAAGCGCTGAAACCGCCGGGGCCAGACCATGAAAATACCGGATTTGCCGCGGTGGTGGCGCCTTCCAGCAGAACACTTTTCTGAACACAGGTCAGTTCGCCTCCGGCGGCGATGGTTACCCCCGGCAGTGTGTCGATGACCGGTACAAACACCGAGGCCGAATTGGTACAACCGGTACTTTCATCCGTTACGGTAACGGTGTATGTTCCCGGCATTGTCACTGCCAGATGTTGACTTTCCGAAGAAAACCCGCCGGGGCCATTCCAGGTAAAAACGGGCTGGGTTGCCAAGGTACTGCATAGCAGCGTGGCAATGGGCTGTTTGCAGCTCAGCGAATCTCCCGTGATTCCGATGGCCGGCGCTTGTGTTTGATCAACTATTATTGCGGATGCCGACGCGGTACAACCGTTGGCATCCGCAACGGTAACTTCATACTGACCCGCGAGGGTTGCCAGCGGATTCTGCTCAGAAGAAACAAACCCAGAGGGCCCCAGCCAGATAAACGACGGCGAAGCCGCGCCGGTCGTACAGGTCAACTGAACCGTTTCCGCCAAGCAGGTCAGTACTCCACCGGCAGCAACAACCGTCGGCGGAAGCGTGTCGCCGGGCACAAAGATTTCAACTGCAGTGCTGCAACCGTTACCCGAATCCGTTACGGTCACCGTATAAATTCCCGGCGTACTTGTAAAGGGCTGTTGATCCTGGTTGGTAAAACCATCCGGCCCTGACCAGAAAAACGACGCGTTGGAAATGGTGGTCTGGCAGACAATTGGAACAACGGGCGTGGCGCAGCTCACTGTGCCACTGCTCAACTGTGCGTCGGGCGCCTGCACGTTTGCTTGCACCGCTACCGTAGTTTGATTACTGCACCCGCTCAACGGATCGGTTACGGTCAGCATGTATTGACCTGGCGCCTCCACGAGAGGGTCTTTCAAAGCAGACTGAAATCCGTTCGGGCCTGCCCAATTGAAAAGAGCGCCGGCAATATTCGTACTGCCGTTCAGGGATACCGCGGTTTTAATGCAGGTCAAAGTATCGTTGGAAAAAGCCGAAACATCCGGAATAATGGTACCCAAGCGCACCATAACCGTGTCCCTGGCAGTGCAGATATTGCCACCCGCCGAAGTATTTACTTCCAGAATGTAGATACCCGGATCGTTCACCGTAACCGTATTGCCATTCCCGATGATCTGCCCGTTTTCGTCTTTCCACAATTTTATGCCTGCCGATGGGGCGGAGTTGAGCACGACCGGCGCCACTGCACAATCGACAGCGCCGGGGATGATTTTGGCCAAAGGTTCCAGGACAATGATGTTGAAATTTATGGTTGAGTCGCAACCCTGAAACGATTCGCAGGTCTTGGCGTAGCTGCCTCCCTGGGTAAATGTTTCACCGCAAACCACCACCGAGTCGCCGGCACAAATCGTTTGGGGCGTTAAAAATTTGATGATGGGAGGCTTCACCGTGATAAGTTGCCGTACCACACTGTCGCAGCCCTGGTAAGAAGTCAGGGTAGTTTCGTAGGCGCCGCTGGTAAAACAGAGGTCACCCCAGGGCAATTCGTATGGCACGTCTTCTGCGCAAACCACCACGGGGGGCAATTGCGTGATCGGAATCGGTTGCAATGCCACGTTTTTGCATGCCGGGGCGCCATTGTTACAGGAATTCGCCGGTTGTACGCAGATCGGCCCGGCCTGTGCGCCCGCGGTAACCCACGCAACATTTCCGCCCGCTCCTACCAGCGTAACCGGTGCAGCTTGTCCGTTGATCAACCATCCGGGCGGAGCGGTCCAGGTGTAAGCCCCTGCGCCACTTACCGGGAGTACGGAAAATGCAACGTTGGCGCCCGGGCAAACGGTGGACGGTCCAGAAATTGCGCCGGTTGGCCCAATTGGATGGGCCAGGCCTGCCGAAGGTGGCGATACCGTGAGTTGGAAGTCGCATTGGTCGCCTGCATAGCCGTCGATAAGCAGGTAGTAACTTACTCCCGGGGTGAGTGCAGCCGTGACGGATACCGGCATGTTGCCGCCACCCGTGGCGCCGCCATCGCATTTGATCGGCGCATTGGAACAGGAGGGATATAGCGCGATTTGAATACCATTACCGTTGGCGCAATTGGAAGGTGTGGCTGTAAACGTAGCCGCGGAAGCCCCGGCTACAAAGCCGATCCATTGTTCATTTTCGATGGTACCACAGAAACCGGGCGGTGTTTGCCCTGAATAACCAGACGTTGTGCCCGCGTAGCCGTTGAAATCGCAGTAGACGCAAATATCCTCGCAAAGATCGGCAGCGGGATAAGGCGAACCGGGGCAGGGCGGCGGCAGTATGTTGCCCGGCGCCACGTTCAGGCACGCCGGTGCGCCGTTTCTGCACGGATTGGACGGGGTTACGCATATTGGTCCGGCCTGGCTGCCAAAGGTAACTGTAACTTGATTGCCGTGGGGGGCTGGCAGCATAACGGGAGCTGACTGGCCGTTTATTTTGGCATCAGGCGGTGCAGTCCAGGTGTAATCAGTCGCCCCCGAAACCGGTGCAACAC
>JAKLJF010000571.1:3700-4015 GCA_023151335.1 Thermoanaerobaculia bacterium
ACTGTAAACATTCGTACTGCCGGCGGCAATTATGGCGGGCCCTTGTACGGGGCCTGCCGAATCCACCATTAACAGTGAAGTAGCGCCCGGGGGGCTGGCCTGAACAAAGAATTCGCAAACATCGCCCTGAAAACCGTCGATCATAAGAAAATATGGTTCGCCCGGCACGAGCGTCGCTGTCAGGATTCGCGCCACGTCACCTTCTCCGGCCTGCCCGGCAGCGCAGGACAGGGGCGGCGCATCGCAGGCCGCGTACAGGGCAATTTCAATGCCATCGCCTTGCTTGCAATCAAAAGGATCTACCCGGATGGAAAT
>JAKLJF010000572.1 GCA_023151335.1 Thermoanaerobaculia bacterium
GATAGGGATACAAACGTTTCAGCAGATTTCCCTTTTTATCATAAAAAAGCAGCTGGTTGTATCCCGATATATCGGTTGCGCTGTATTCGTTATACACCAAATAACCGCCACCCGGCAGGCAGGCCAGTCCGTCGCCGATCACGCCGTTGGGCAGGGTGGATTGCAGCGAACCGTCGGGGGTATAGTTATAAAAAGACCGCTTTCCCGCGACCAGCGCGCACAAACCGCCGCTATGGTCAATGTCTATATCCCCCATTTCTCTGGAGCGGAACGGATGTTCAAACCTTAACATATTCGAACCGGTTTTTTGGTCGAAAACCCAGATATTCTGAAAATCGCTCCCGTTATCAAATACAATGGCGCGGTCGTCTTTAAAAATGATCTTGCTTGCCTCCCGAAACCGGTCTGTACCCTGCGTGTCGCCGGTGCGCAGCCGTGTAAAGCCTTCTATCCGAAATACATCGGACAGGCTGAACGCGCCCGAAGGATTTTCGATATTGATGCGCCCGGGCATTGAGTCGTACATCGTGGTTTTGCAGGAATAGAAAGTGCTTACGATCAATAGGAGAAAAAATCCGAGGTATTTCATATTCTGATTGATTTTATTGATGTATAAACGTTTCAACATTCTCGACAAGGTATTCCGGCTAACGCAATACTCGTCGGCAATTTCCTGGCGGGTTTTGCATTGGTTTGGCATTTCAGCGATGTTTTGGCGACCTGACAATTTTACAAAGATACCCGGCAGCGCCAAAAAAGGCAAGATCAGGGCGCCGTATTAACATTTATGCCGGCTTTCTGCTGCCGGTGGAAAACCCTTCGTGAAATTATTTGTTATTTGGACAAATTCTACCTTTGCGCGGTTTTATACCTCACGTCGCCAAGATTTCAGCATGGGCAAGCATTGAGCACATTGACCACATTGACCACATTCCACCATGGCTACCATACATTTTCAGTTTGAAGATAAATCCATCCCGCCCAAAACCGTGACGGGCAATTTTCTGGATATGTCCATCCTCGAAATCACGGAGGACTACGACGTACACCTGAACCACAACTGCGGCGGGGTATGCGCCTGTTCCACCTGTCACGTGTATATTGAAAAAGGAGAGGAATTCCTGGAAGAAATCTCCGACAAGGAAGAGGATTTTATCGATCGCGCCATCAACCCGCGGCTGGAGAGCAGGCTGGGCTGCCAGTGTATCATCCTGGAAGAGGACGCCGAAGTGACGGTCACCATTCCGGATCAGCGGCAGATCATCGGGCATGAACACTAAGGAGGTTGAGCGGGTTTAACGGGTTTAACGGGTTGAGCGGGTTCGGATACTCTTGGCTTCTTTACTTGGGGAAATTAAGGGTATCCGAACCCGCTCAACCCGTTAAACCCGCTCAACCCGTTAAACCCGCTCAACCCGTTAAACCCGCTCAACCCGTTAAACCTCTTTCCTCGATTCCACGATCTTCTCGTACGCCTCGTTGATCTGCTGAAACTTTTCCTTGGCATGGCGGATGGCCTCCGGCGAGGCGCCCTGGGCGGTGAGTTTATCGGGGTGCCATTTCATGGCCAGTTTGCGGAATTTTTGTTTGATCGTGTCCAGCGATTCGCCCGGATTGGCGCCCAGGATGGCGTAGTGCGGGTCGAGCGGCGACCAGCGTGCCTGTTGGCGCGGAGGTGGCTGGAAATAGCGGTGTTTGATGCGGTCGAACTGCAGGCGGCTGATATGAAAGATACCGGCGGCCCGCAGCAGCAATTCTTCCTCGCGGGCGTGCAGGCGGCCGTCGGAAGCGGCCGTGGCGAACAGCAGGTCCATCATATTGAGCACCGAGTGGCGCTCGCGGGCGAAGTCGCGGTAAAACGCCTGGGCATACTGTTCGAACGGCGTGGCCGATTCCTTGGCTTCATTCCACACCCGGATGGCGTGTTGCCGGCCTTTGTCCGATAACCGGAATTGCTGCCGGATCAGACGCTCCATCAGGTTTACCTCGTCGCGGTTGATGGGCGCATCGGATTTGGCCATTTTGGCGCACAAACTGAATACGTGGTACAAAAACTCGCCCTGCCGCCGCCGGTAGGCCCGGAAATCCCGTTCGGAAATGGCCTGGTCTTTTTGCCGGTCGAAAAACCAGTGACCCAGCGTGGCGCCCACAAAAAAGCCCCAAAGCCCCCCAAGCGGAAAGCCCAGCAGATCGAACAGGATCATGCCGGCGATACCTCCGAGTATTTTGCCGCGGACTTCCATAAACGGGTGCAAAAGCCGTGGCCGGGGAAGAGACTGCCCGAGTCTTTGACGCCGGCACTGCGTTTGAGCATGCTTTCCACCAGGTCGCCGAGCGTACCGAAAATACTAACCACTCCGCCCAGGGCAAGCCACTGTGCCGGACTGAAATCGGGCACATATTGTGCCAGCACCCAGGCCATGGCGATGGTGCCCACGATGCCGCCGATAGTGCCTTCCCAGGTTTTTTTGGGCGAAATACGTTCGAACAGTTTGTTTTTGCCGATCCGGGAGCCCACCAGGTAGGCCAGCGTATCGTTGGTCCAGACGAGCCAGAGCAGTCCGAATACGCGGTTGGGCTTGTAGTAAGCATCCGGCGTGGCGATCCAGAACAGGAGCATCACCGGCAGACTGACATAAAAAACGCCGAGCAGGTAGCTTCCGATCACCTGTGCCGGGTTTTTCCCGCCCCGGAACAATTCATGGATAAAGGCCAACATGACCGGTATTACAACCAGCACTATACACTCGCCGGCTTTCCCGATCATACTGTATACATGAGCCGCTGCTATTTCTCCCGGCGTACTGTGTCCGCAAAAACCGCCCAGCAGAGTGGCATATCCAAACCACCATACCGGCAAAAAGCCAATCAGGCACCCTGCTATTTTCCGCCACCGCAGGCCCGGCTCATCGGCCGGCAATAACATCCCGAACAATTCCCACAGCGCCCCGGCAACGATAAGCCAGAACAGGCCCAGGAACGTCTCCCGGCCCCAGAATATCCCGCCCACCATGGCCGCCACGAAAAACAATGCCGTTATGGCTCTTTGCTTCATAAGTTTTTAATTGACTGTATTTCAAGCTTTTAGCCCGAAAACAAGGTATTGATTAACGTTTACGAAACTTTGAAAGTTTCGTAAACGCACTAGAGTTTGGAGTTTAGCGTTCAAACTCCAAACTCATTTACAAGCCTCCCCTTTCACCCGTATTTTCAGTTCCTGAAAAGCCTTTTTGAATTCTTTAGGGTCCTGGGGGCGGCGATTGTGCTGATACACTTCCCATTCGCCGTCGGGTCGTTTATACAGCAGGAAAGGGAAAATATAGTTTTTATTGACAAGGCTGTCGCCGAACAGCCCGAAGCGCAGGTCGTTCACCTGGAGGGTATCGCCGCGATAGGGTAAAACGTCATAGTATCCGTTGGTGAACCAGCGCAGAAATTTCAGGGCGCGGGTGTCGGGGGGGATATGATCGAGCAGTTGATGGTTTTTGGGCAGCGTGGAAATTTTGCGGAAGCCCGGTTCGCAGTCGTTAAAACCCGCCTGACCAAAGTAGTAAGCTGTATCGCCTTCCGCTACGCCATACCACAGGATGTTGTTCAGGATCGTGGGGCCGGTCATCAGACGTTGATGGGCAACATTTTTGGATTGCAGCGCTTGTTCGAACAGATCGTTGGCGCGTTGTTTGTGCCAGTACGTATATCCCAGATAACCACAGCTCCACACGATGCCGGCCCAGGTCAGCAAACGCCGGGCCGCGGCAGTCCGCTCCAGACGCGAGGCAATGACCAGGAAGATACCGAAAGGCACGGTATATATCGGATCCACCACCGAAACCGTGGTCCATTGTACCCGCGTATCGGAAAACGGCTGCCAGATCTGCGTGCCGAAATTGGTGAAACAGTCGAGGATCGGGTGTGTAAAAATGCTCACGAAAAACAACGCCACCCAGGTCAGGTAAGGCGCCTGCACTTCGTCGAAATCGCGTTTCCAGT
>JAKLJF010000573.1 GCA_023151335.1 Thermoanaerobaculia bacterium
GCGCACGGCGCATTTGATGGCCATATTATTGCTTTCGGTGCCGCCAGAGGTAAAAAACACCTCGGCTGTGCTGGCGCCGATGCATCGGGCCACGGTTTTGCGGGCGTTTTCGATCAGGGCGCGCACGCTGCGCCCTTCGGCGTGAATGCTGGACGGGTTGCCGTATTGATCGCTCAATACCGGCAGCATGGCATCGACGACTTCCGGCGAGATGGGGGTGGTGGCGGCGTTGTCGAAATAAATTCTTTGCATTATGGTTAGGCTATCGTAATTCCTGAATGTCCTGCATGATCTTCCGCGCCAGATTCTCCGCGATCACCTGCGAAGTGCTTTCGGAATAAATGCGGATAATCGGTTCGGTATTGGAAGGGCGCAGGTGCACCCAGCCGCTTTCGAAGTCTATTTTCAGGCCGTCTTCGGTGTTCAGTTGTTCGTTGCGGTATTTTTCCTTCAGCGCGGCAAATATTTTGTCCAGGTTAATTTCCGGTGAACGGTCAATTTTTGTTTTGGCCATCTGGTAGTCCGGATAGGTTTTGCGGAGCGTGGAGATTTGTTTGCCCGAATGGGCCAAATGGCTCAAAAACAGTGCAATACCCACCAACGCATCGCGGCCGTAGTGAAGTTCCGGAAGGATGATACCGCCGTTGCCTTCTCCGCCGATAACGGCATTCACGGCTTTCATTTTTTCCACCACGTTTACTTCGCCCACTGCCGCGGCGAAATATTGACCGCCGTATTTCGCCGTCACGTCGCGCAGGGCGCGGGTCGAGGAAAGGTTGGATACGGTATTACCGCCGCCTTTTTTCATCAACACGTAGTCGGCCACGCCTACCAGGGTGTATTCCTCGCCGAAAGGCTCGCCGTCTTCGCACATAAACACCAGGCGGTCCACATCAGGGTCGACGGCAATGCCGAGATGGGCTTTTTGCAGCCGCACTTCGGTGGACAGCTGTCCGAGGTGCTCCTTGAGTGGTTCGGGATTGTGGGCGAAATGCCCGGTTACAGCCCCGTTGAGCAGGATCACCTGGCAGCCCAGGGCTTCGAGCAATGGCGGAACGGCCAGTGCGCCGGTGGAATTGATAGCATCCACCACCACGCGATAACCTTTCGACTGCACAGCCGGCACATCTACCAGCGGCAGCGCCAGGATTTTTTCAAGATGGCGGGCGATATAAGAATCGTCGGTACGGCAAGCGCCGAGTTTGTCCACCGGCGCATAAACAATGCCGCCTTGTGCAATCCGGGCGAGCACGGCCTCTCCATCGGCAGCACTGATAAATTCGCCCTGGTGATTGAGCAATTTCAGGGCATTCCAATCTTTGGGATTATGGCTGGCCGTGAGGATAATGCCGCCGCCGGCCTGCTCCAGAGGTACGGCCATTTCAACGGTGGGCGTGGTGCTGAGGCCTAGGTCGATGACAGAAATGCCCATGCTCCGCAGCGTGCTGATCACCAGGCTGCTGACGATGTCGCCGGATATGCGTCCGTCGCGGCCAACCACAATATTCGCGTTACCCGTGGTATCCAGAATCCATTGGCCGAATGCAGCGGTGCACTCCACAATGTCTTGCGGCGTAAGGTTTTCGCCCGGACGGCCCCCTATGGTGCCGCGAAAGCCGGAAATTGATTTGATGAGTGGCAAATTGCGTTAAATTTTATTGGTACCGTGCAATAATCATGCCTTGGGAGGAAGAACAGCGCCGCAAAAGTAAATAAAATTTGCCGTTACATTCAGCTTATCATTTGGCGGGACCGCTTCCGTTGCCCAGGGCTGTCCACATTTTGTTGTATATGGCAGTGTTGTCGTAGATGCCGGAAAACAATTCTGCCCTGGGCCCGAAGGCAAAAACCGGTACCATGGCCGCTGAATGCATACGGGAAGCAAATCCGGGGCGAAAGGTTTGTTTGGATTCGCCCGGGTTCAACGAAGTGCCGCCGCACTCGTGGTCGCCGGTCACGATGACCAGGGTGTTGCCGTCGGTGCGGGCGAAGTCGAGGGCCGCCGTTACGGTGGCGTCGAAGTCGATCATTTCGGCTTTCAGCCAGTTGCGGTCATTGGCGTGCAGCGCCCAGTCGATCTGACTGCCTTCGACCATCAGGAAAAAACCTTTCGGACTGCGTTTCTGCAAATACTGACATGCCTTGCGCGTAGCTTCGGGCAGATAACGGCGGGTTGCAGAAGCGGTGGGCGGCTCGCGTTCGGCCGTAAAAAGCATAAACGGAGCTTCGCCATCAAGGGGCAGGCGGCTAAAACCTGTACCGCGCCGGATGACGTAACCGCGTTTTTTCAACGTGTCGAGCAGGTTTTTTTTGTCGGGCCGGTCGTCGAAATACCCGCTGCCCCCGCCAATAAAACAATCGAGTTCGGTATTCAGATAATCTTCGGCAATCGATTCGGTGTAGGCGCGAATATCCTGGTGTGCGATAAAACTGGCCGGAGTGGCGTGGGTAGCCGAACAGGTGACCACCATGCCGGTAGCCCAGCCCCGGGCGTCGAGTTCCTCCAGGATTGTGCGGCAGGGGCGGTTGTCGGGTGGCAGTACGCCAATAGCGCCGTTAAATGTTTTCTGGCCACAGGAAAAGGCAGTTGCGCCGGCGGCGGAATCGGTCACTTTTTCGTCGGAAGAATGGCTTTTGTGAAAACCGACAACGGAGAATTGTTCCCAGACGGATTTCCCGGCGCCTTTCCAGTACAGGCCCGCCGAAATTTGCGGGGTGGCCATGCCATCGCCGATCATCAGGATAATATTTTTAGGCCGTTCGGCAAATACGACGGCGGAGGCGTCGGCAGACGGTTTGCGGGCCGAATGGCAGGCAAAAAAAAGCAGCAGAGCAGGCAGCAGAATACGAGGCATCATCGTTACCGTGTGTTAGACCAGTAGTCCGTCGCGCATCTCGAGGCAGCGGTCCGACAGGTCGGCAAGTTCTTTGTTGTGTGTGACGATCACAAATGTTTGGCCGTGTTCGGTACACAGCCGGCGAATGAGCAGGTGCAAATCCTGGGAAGCGGCGCTGTCCAGGTTTCCGGTTGGCTCATCGGCAAAAATAATATCCGGTTGGTTGATAAGGGCGCGGGCAACGGCCACGCGTTGTTGTTCGCCGCCGCTAAGTTCGCCGGGTTTGTGCTGAAGCCGGTGGGAAAGGCCCAGGAAATCCAGCAATTCGGCGGCGCGTTTTTTCACTTCATTTTCCGGCCGTTTTTGAATAAAACCCGGAATGGCGACGTTTTCCAGGGCCGTGAATTCGGGCAGCAGGTGGTGAAACTGAAACACAAAACCCACGTGCCGGTTGCGAAAAGCGGCCAGTTTCCGGGGGGTAAGCTGGCGGAAATTCGTTTGATTGATCGATACTTCGCCTTCATCAGCCTCATCGAGCGTGCCCAGAATATGTAAAAGCGTACTTTTGCCGGCCCCGGATTTACCCACGATGCTGACGATCTCTCCCCGCGAAACCTGCACGTTGACCCCTTTTAATATGTGGAGTTTCCCAAAAGACTTGTGGATGTTTTTTGCCTCAAGAATCATGCGGCAAAGATAGTTTTACCGCTGATAATCCCTTCTTTTTGAACATGATGAAGATTCTTCAACTGAGTAAAAAATTTCCCTTCCCGTTAAAAGACGGCGAAAGTATAGCCATTACCAATCTGGCCAGGGCCTTCGACGAACTGGGCAACGAAGTGACGCTGCTGGCCATGAACACCAGTAAACACTGGTTCGACCCCGCCCAACTTCCGGATACTTTCAATCATTACCGTGCCATACATACCGTCGACATTGATAACCGGCTGAAACCGGGCGCCGCGCTCCGCAACTTGTTCTCCGATCGCTCTTATCATATCGAACGATTTGACAATCAATTATTTGAGCAAAAACTCATCGAGTTGCTCCGGCAGGAGCATTTCGACGTTATCCAACTGGAAACCCTGTACCTGGCCCCCTACCTGCGCATCATCCGCAAATACAGCGAAGCGCTGGTAGCCTTGCGCGCGC
>JAKLJF010000574.1 GCA_023151335.1 Thermoanaerobaculia bacterium
CACCGTCCACCGTCCACCGTCCACCGTCCACCGTCTACCGTCCACCGTCCACCGTCTACCGTCCACCGTCTACCGTCCACCGTCTACCGTCCACCGTCTACCGTCAACCGTTTTTCCAGTTCCTCCAGCGACACCCCTTTCGTCTCCGGCATCATACGCCATACGAACAGCAGTTGCAACACCATCATAAAAGCAAACATGGCAAAAACCGGCGCGGCGCCTACCGATGAAAACAATACAGGTACCAGGGAAGGAATAGCCGCCGCCAGCACCCAATGCACCGAACTGCCGAATGCCTGCCCGCTGGCCCGCAGGTGTGTGGGGAAAATTTCGGAAATGAACACCCAGATCACGGCGCCCTGCCCGACTGCATGGGCGGCAATGAACAGGAACAGGAAGGCGGGCACGGCCATACCTTTGATACCCATAGCGAACGTTGCCGCTACCAGCGAAAGGGAAACGATATAGCCCGCCGAACCAATGTACATGAGTTGCCGCCGTCCAAACCGGTCGATCAGCGACAAGCCGATGAAGGTAAAGATCAGATTGACAATGCCAATACCCACGCTGCTCAGCAGGGCCGAACTTTTTTCCAATCCGGCGATCTCAAAAATCCGGGGTGCGTAATACAGGAAGGCGTTTATGCCTGAAAACTGGTTAAAAAATGCCACCAGGAAGGCCAGCATCAGAGAAAAGCGGTATTTGGGGGTAAAAATCGTTTCGGTTTTATCGACCACCTCATGGTCGGCGAGCAGCCGTTGCATTTCCGCTTCTGTGTCCATGCCCGGATCGATCAGGCGCAGGGTATTGGCAGCAGCGGCCCGGTCGTGTTTTTTCACCAGCAGCCAGCGCGGGCTTTCCGGCACGGTCAGCACCATCAGGGTATACAGGAAGGCCGGAAAAGCCTCCACACCGAGCATCCAGCGCCAGGCATTTTCACCGCCGCCGCCGAGCAGGTAGTTGGAAAAGAAGGCGGCTAAAATCCCGAAAACGATATTGAACTGGTACAGTGCGCCAAGCCGGCCCCGGTTTTGAGGCGGCGCAATTTCAGAAATATATGCCGGGGCCGCGATGGTGGAGGCGCCGACGCCCAGCCCGCCCAGGAAGCGGAAAAAGGCAAATACCCAGGGATCGTTGGCCAGCGCCGAACCGACCGCTGAAACGAAGTAAAATACGCCGATCCAGAACAGCGTCTTTTTCCGGCCCAGCCGGTCGGTAGGAAAACCGCCGAACATGGCGCCCACCACCGTGCCCCAAAGCGCCGAAGCCATCACTACCACGCCGTGAAAAACGTCGCCCCTCGGCCACAGGGCCTGCAGCGAAAGGTCGGCGCCGGAAATAACCACGGTATCGAAACCAAACAGGAAGCCGGCCAGGGCAACGGTAATGGACCAGTAGAAGATTTTGCGGTGATTCATCTTATTGATGTTTTATCCCGCAAAACTAACATTACAACAAGGAATTCCCCGTCATCTCCCCCGGTTTTTCCATACCCATCAGATCCAGCAGCGTGGGCGCCACGTCGCACAAACGGCCGTTTTTCAGTTTCACCGTACCATCCAGGTTTTTAGCCACCAGCACGCAGGGTACCGGGTTTTTCGTATGCGCCGTATTGGGTGTGCCGTCTTCGTTGATCATGTAGTCGGAGTTGCCGTGGTCGGCGATGAGCAGGCAGGCGTAGTCGTGTTCGAGGGCTAGCGGGATGATCTGACTCAGGCAATGATCCACCGTTTCGGCAGCCTTCATGGCAGCGCTGAAGACCCCCGTATGGCCTACCATGTCGGTGTTGGCAAAATTGAGACAGATAAAGTCGGGCTGGTTGTCGCGGATGTCCTGCATGATGGCCGCCGTGATCTCCGGGGCGCTCATTTCGGGTTGCAGGTCATAGGTGGCTACTTTCGGGGAGGGGCACAGGATGCGGCGTTCGTTTTCAAACGGCGCCTCGCGGCCCCCGGAGAAAAAGAACGTGACGTGCGGGTATTTTTCCGTTTCGGCAATCCGCACCTGGGTTTTGCCGGCCCTGGCGATCACTTCGCCCAGCGTTTTTTCCACGTTGTCTTTGTCGAATAAAACGAATATGTCCCGGAAAGTTTCGTCGTAACGGGTCATGGTCACGTAGCGGATGGGCAGGGCGTGCATATCCATGGCCGGCATGTTTTCCTGGGAGAGCACCGTGGTCAGTTCGCGCAGGCGGTCGGTGCGGAAGTTGAAGCAGATGACCACGTCGCCGGTTTTGATGGTGGTCAGCGGCGAACCGTCTTCCTTGCGGCGCAGCATGGGTTTGAGGAATTCGTCGGTCACGCCGGCTTCGTACGACTGGCGGATGGCCGCCGGGAAATCGGTCACGGTTTCGCCCTCGCCGCGCACCAGCAGATCGTAGGCGAGTTTGACGCGTTCCCAGCGTTTGTCGCGGTCCATGGCATAGTAACGCCCGATGACCGAGGCGACCCTTATCGGTTCGCGGTAGCGGGCTACCGGCAGGGTTTTCAGGTATTGTTCCAGGTCTTCGATAAATCCGGCGCCGCTTTTGGGATCGCAGTCGCGCCCGTCGGTAAAGGCGTGGATGTACACTTCCTTGGTGCCGTGGTGCGCCATGATGCGGCAAAGCGCTTTCAGGTGGTCGATATGCGAATGGACGCCGCCATCGGACACCAACCCCAGCACGTGCACCGTGCTGCGCACGGCATTGGCGTAGTTGAGTGAAGAGATCAGGTTGTGCAGGGTGTCCAGCTCGCCCTCGCGGATAGCCTTGTTGATGCGCGCCAGTTCCTGCCACACGATGCGGCCCGCCCCGATGTTGAGGTGACCCACCTCAGAATTGCCCATCTGCCCTTCGGGCAAACCCACGTCTTCGCCGTGCGTCACCAGGGTGCTCCAGGGGTATTGTTGCATGAGGCCGTCCATGAACGGCGTATCGGCTTGTTTAATGGCGTCGGCCTCCGGTTTGGGCCCCAGGCCCCAGCCGTCAAGGATTAAAAGAAAGGTGCGTTTGTACTTTTCCATCGTGGAGCGTTTTAATTTAAACCGGTCATTTCCGTTTGAAGAAAAAAGGAGGCGCTCCGCGCCCATCTTTTTTCTTCAAACGGAAATGACCGGTTACCCGCGGCAAAAATAAAAAACCCGTCCTGCATTGCGCCTGACGGGTTATCCTAAATACTGCTCTGTGTATGCTCAAACTAATTATGCTCTTATAATGACAAGGTGATCAGGATTTACAGGAAAAAATCCTGCAAATCCTGTCAATCCTGTCGGCAATTACTTGCGGCCGGTTTTCGGTTTATCCGATTTGACCGCCGGGTTTTTGTCAGCCTTGGGGGCGGCAGTGGCTTTCGCGGTTTTAGCCGCTTTCGGTTCTGCTTTTACGGCCGGTTTGGCGGCAGTTTTGGCAGCCGGTTTGGCCGCTTTCGGTTCAGCAACTACGGCCGCTTTGGCGGCAGCCGGTTGAACGTCTTGCGCGGCCTCTTTTTTGGATGGCGTCTTAGCCGCTGCTTTTTTGGGAGCCTCAATGGTCTGACCCAACAGGTATTGTTCTTCCACCACTTTGCCATCGGCCCAGGTACGGCGAATTACTTCGTTGTACACCAGCGGCTGGCCTTGTTTGTTGGTGAATTCGAATACGAACTGGGATTCCGTGGTGTTGTCGCCCGCCCGGAAAGCCAGGCGCTCGATGCGGTTCGTGGCAGCGATGTTGCTGAAGAACCAACCCAGAATTTCCAGTTTTTGGGCTTTGTTATGGGTGATATCCTGCGGATTACTTTTGGTGACGCAATGGTCGGCTGCGAATTTTTCGAAAGCGCCGACGATATCGCCTTTCAGAATTTGGGCGTCCAGCGCCTCTGCGAGTTGTTGCAATTTCATAATCGTTAAAAAGCGGGTTTAGTTAAACGATTTTTGTGCCGCAAAGGTAAACGAAAAAACAGTTACCAAATTATATTTGTTCAAAAGATTTTTTAAAAACTGTAAATAAAATTAAAATTGGGAGCGC
>JAKLJF010000575.1 GCA_023151335.1 Thermoanaerobaculia bacterium
GGTGAGTTCCGGCATTTTATTATACGGAACGATCTCGCAGTACACATGCATTTCCCGCACCCGCCGGGCGATTAACTGGGTATATTGGGAGCCGAAATCAAGAATGAGGATTTTTTCCATGACGATTTTTGAAGGGCGCAAAGGTAGGGAATAGCAGTCAGCCATTTCACTATAAATCGAACGTCCTGATACGCCTTAATTTCTTATGATCAGACGCCTGTAAACCTGTTGTTCGCACCGCAGCAAGAGCAGGTAAACACCGCCTGGCAAAGTGCCCAGATCAAGCGACCATGTGTCACCGGGTTGCCATATTTGCGCCAGCACCGACCGCCCGTTCAGATCAAACACCTCGGCCCGCGCGGCGCCCGGCGTGAAGTGCAGTGATTCGATATGAACGACACCAGCAGTGGGATTCGGGAATATTTTAAAATGGCTTTGCCGGTTTACAAATGGAGCCTCCGTGAGCAATACCTCAATCGTTTTTTGCAATACCGCCGTGCCGCAAAAGTTATCCGCCACGAGCGTTACCGTAAACACACCGGCCTGCGCATATTGATGCAGGGCATCTTTGCTTTGTACGGCAGCGGTGCTGTCGCCAAAATACCAGGTATAGGAATCGGCATTCGAACTCAGGTTAGTAAAGGACACCAGCCCCCCGCCCAGCATGGCGTACGAAAAATCCGCCAGGGGATAACCCAGTATCCGCACCTTGACCGTTTGCACCGTGGTATCCGCCCCGGCCGCATTGACGGCGATCAGGGTGACAGGATAAACGCCCGATGCAGTATACGTCACCACCGGATTGGCTTCGGTAGAAGCAGCCGGCACGCCACCGGGAAAAAGCCAGGCAAAACCCAGCGCATTGACCGATGACTGGTTGACAAATGCAACCTGAACGGCTTCGCAATTGGCCACCGAATCCGGCGCCGAAAAATCCGCCACGGGGGCCAGCAAAAGCTGGATGGTTTGCGAAAAAACTGCCGTATCGCAGGTCGAAATGGCGTATAAAGTAACAGTGTACACCCCTTCACCCGCGTATTGATGTTCCGGAGCGGCGAGCGTACTGCCTGTTCCATCGCCAAAATCCCACCAATAGGATGTGGCGTACTGCGAGCGGTTTTCAAAAAAGGCAGTTTTATTATTTAACGCGACCTCAAAATCGGCCAGGGGTATCGCGTTTACCGTGAGCAATGCTTCGCCCGAGATAATGGAAGAGCAGTCCGGGCGCTGCACTACGCAACGAAAGCGATAAGCATTCTGATTTGCCGAAACCGGGGGAATTTGCAGGTTAGGGGATAAGAAGCCGGCCAGTCCCATGCCCGCGACTACAGGCATCCAGCCGGCGCCGGTGTTTATCTCCCACTGGAATTGCCAGTTGCCAGGGTTGGTTTGTACAGAAAAGCCGGCGGCAGCGCCGGGGCAAATGGACGTATCAACAGGATTGACCCATATTTCAGGACTAAGCGCCAACTCACCGGCAGGCAACCAGGCGGAAGGCAAAGACAACACGGAGCCGGGCATACCGGGCGCCGCCCCGGAAGACGAACCGTTACAGCCGTTGGACGACAGGGTGATCTGCCCGGCCGGGCCACCGGCAGGTATGGGAATGCCGGCCAAATTGGTGCGGATGCAGCCGCCACCGCCGCCACCGCCGGGGCCGAAACAACGATTTTGATTGATATTTATAGTGTTGCCGCCCGCGCTGCCGCTGGCCGAAACCCGCAGGCTGTCCGGCGCATCGCCCGCGCGCAGCCAGATCGTGCCGCCGGCCCCTCCCCCACCCCCGCCGTCGCCATTGGCGGTATCGCCCGGCAGGCCGTTGGCAGAAACAATCGGTTTGGAGCCTTCGATGCGTCCTGCTTCGATCAGGATGATGCCGCCCCCGTTTCCGCCCGCCGATGTGAGGTTGTTGTTGGCGTGCCCCGCTCCGCCGCCGCCGCCCATAAACAGGCGCAGGGTATCCGGCGTCAGCTGGCGGCCTGGCAGACCGGGATAATACCCGTCGCAGCCAAAAGTTGCCGGCTCGTCGTTGTCGCCGCCGACACCACCTGCACCGGCATTGGCGCCACCGCCGCCGCCGGCGTTGTGGTCGTTGCCGCCGCCACCACCATTGGCCCGGGGGCCCCGACCCAGGATTTTACTGGAATCTGCCGCGGCAATGCCTTCGCCTTTATTTGCTCCACGCCAGTTGCCGGCCGGGTAATAATACCCGGATTCTCCGGTCAGCCAGGTGCAATTGTTTCCCGGCGCCAGATAATCGGCGCCGCCCCTGAAACCGGCCCCATCGGCTATTACAGGCGCATGGAGCGTCAGGGTATTTGTTACGATAAAGATGAGAATGCCTCCCACCGTGCCGTCCCAGGGTTTGGGGCGAAGCGTGTCTGTCACTACTGCCTGGGTAAAACGCGGTATACTGACCGCTTGTACTTTTCCGGCTACATCGTACTGGTTCAACATGCGGCCCCGGAGAAAAAGAGCATCCACAGCCACCGAGTCCACAACAGCGCGCTCAAACCGTCCGGCACTATTCAGGTCGGTTACCTGCCCGAAAGTGCCGTTGTTATCACCAGAAATGAGCGCGCCCTGCATCTGGATCAGGAGGATGCTGTGGCCGGCGCGAAATCCGGCGGTGTCCGACACTTCAATCCTTCCGCTGCACGTGTCGATGGCGCGAACCGCGGCGTAGCGGTTGATGATACCGGAAAGCTGGGTAGTCTGGGATTGAACAAAGAGGGGGAAAAGGAATAACACCAAAAAACGCATCGGCTGGGCAGATTGTACGGTTAAATCGAAAATATTAATCGGCAAAACGGGATTTTGATCGCAAAAATTAAAACGATGTTTGGTTTTATAAGTTGTATTGGCGTACCTTTGCGCGCTCGAAAAGCCCGGCGTTATTTTCAATAAGTAACCGGGCGAGATTTTATCTCTTCATTATTTAAAATTTTCGTTATCCAATGTCAGTAAAACTGCGCCTCCAACGCAAAGGACGTAAAAAAGCCCCTTTCTACCACATCGTTGCCGCCGACGCCCGCTCCCCGCGTGACGGCCGTTTCATCGAAAAACTCGGCACCTACAATCCCCTCACCGTACCGGCCACCATCGAACTGAACCGCGAAAAAGCCTATGAATGGCTGATGAAAGGCGCGCAACCGACGGATACGGTGAATGCCATTCTGCGCTTCAAAGGCATACTGTATCAAAAACATTTGGCGCTGGGCGTAAAAAAAGGCGCGCTCACCGAAGAGCAAGCCAATGCCAAACTCAACGCCTGGCTGGAAGAAAAAGAAAGCCGTATCGCCAAACGCCGCGAAGCCACGGCGGAGAAAAAA
This sequence comes from Thermoanaerobaculia bacterium, assembly GCA_023151335.1. Lineage (GTDB taxonomy): Bacteria > Bacteroidota > Bacteroidia > Chitinophagales > Saprospiraceae > M3007. Next base: position 3,333 of record JAKLJF010000575.1, read on the forward strand.
CGCCAACATGTTGCCGCGGTAGACGGAATGCCAAAAGCGAAGGCTAAAGCAGCCCCGGTTGCCGAACCCGTTGCTCCTGTTGAAGTAGCAACGGAGGAACCTGCAGTAGCTGCTGGAGAGCCGGTACGCGCAGCGGAAGAAACTGCACCGGTAGTAGAAGAAACTGCACCGGTAGTAGCAGAAACTGCAACGGTGGTAGCGGAAGAAGCAGCCCCCGTGGCGGAGGCCGTCGCCCCCGAAGCGCCTGCCGAAGCAACTGCCCCGGCAGAGCAAGAATCGGCCCCGGCCGCCGAACCGGAAGCGCCGGCCACTGAAGAAAAAACGGAAGAATAAGCCGAACTTTGGCAGGAGTTTTTACTTTTGCCTCCATATTTTACGGGTTAACAAGACCTGGCAAAGCCTTTGGTTGCTTTGCCAGGTCTTTTTTCAAAAAAAACTATTTTATGCAGCCCTTAGACGAAAAATACTACAATCGCCTGAATGAAATTGCCAATGCTATTCAGGATGCCCCGGCCCTTGCGCAATACCTGGAAGAGGAAGAAGACGAATATTATAATGAATTGCGACAGGAATTTGAGCCGCAGTTGTCCAACCTACACCACGAAGTGGCTGCCGAGGCGCCTCTTCAACTGGTCACTTTTGAAAAATA
>JAKLJF010000576.1 GCA_023151335.1 Thermoanaerobaculia bacterium
GGTGATCTTCACGGGCAGCCCGCCGACGGTTTTGACCACCACGTTGCCCAATTCTTCCAAATTGCTGGTACGCACCATACCGCGCACGATGTACTCGTTGCCAAAATCGTTGACAAAGCCGCCCGAGGCGTTTTGGTTCGACGACTGGCAGGCTTCGAGCAATTCGTTGAGCGTCACGCCGTAGTGTTTCATCAGCAAGGGATTTGCCAGCACCTGGTACTGTTTGTACTCGCCGCCGATAACCACCACGTTGGCCACGCCGGGCGTAGAGAGCAGGCGCGGGCGGATATTCCAGTCGGCCACGGTGCGCGTTTCCATCACGTCACTACTGTCGGAAGTGACGGCAAGGAGCATGATTTCGCCCATGATGGAGGCTTGCGGCGCCAGGGTCGGATTGCCCACACCCGCAGGGAGCCGTTCCTGCACCGCCGACAGTTTTTCATTCACGATTTGGCGGGCTTTGAAAATATCGGTTCCCCACTCAAACTCTACCCAGACGATACTAATGCCGGCCGACGAGGACGAGCGTACCCGCCGCACGTCGGTCGCGCCGTTGAGCGCAGATTCGATGGTGAATGAAACTAATTTCTCCACCTCTTCGGGGGCCATGCCATGCGATTCGGTCATGACCACCACCGTGGGGGCGGTGAGGTCGGGGAACACGTCCACATCCATGCGCGAGGCGATAAAACTGCCCCAGACAAGGAGGAAAACAGCCGCTGCTACAATCATCAACCGATTGTTCAGTGCGTATTGAATGATGTTGTTCAACATTTCTTTTCTAATTATGAATGAGAAATGATGAATTTTGAATGAGGGATAAAATGTCGCGCAGGCGTTTGCCACGTTCGGCATTCATCATTTATCATTCATTATTCATCATTATAGAAATTAGTGCTCGTGCCCGTGTGCGGGCAGCGTGCCGGCAGCGGTACTGAGTTTTATATTGTACGCGCCTTTGGTCACTACCCGTTCGCCTTCGGTCACCCCGGAAAGCACCTGCACGTTTTGACCGTCAGTGCCGCCGATGCGGAGTTCGCGTTTTTGGAATGACTCGCCTTCCGTTTGGACGTAGCAGAAATAACTGCCCTGCTCTTCCATGACCGCCGAAGCCGGGATGATCAGCGCCGCCGTCTGTGTGTTTGTTTTCAAAAACACTTCGATGAACGCACCGGGGACGATGCCCTCGCGGTTGTCCACCTCGAAATAGACGGGGATGAACAGGGTATTTTCCGCCGACTTGCCGATAGAGACCAAGCGGCCGTTCAATTCGGCCAGCGAATACACCCGGCCGTTAGCCGTGCGGAAATTGGCCGACGCGATGCCGCCGATTTTGGAAAATGCCGTTTGCGATACTTCGGCTTTGACGACTAATTTTTTGTTTTTGGAAATAATAACCAGCGGCGCACCCGTTTCGACGAATTGCCCGTCGGTGACCAAGAGTGATTTGACAAAACCCGACTGCCGGGCGCGGATGCTTTGGCCGCCCTGCCCGTAATTAGTCGTCAGCGAAGCGAGCAGCGTTTGGGCGTTTTCATACGTATTTCTGGCTTGCAGGAAGTCTTTTTCCACCAACAGGCGGTCGTCGTACAATTTTTGGCTGCGCTCGAAATCGGCTTTGGCCCTGGCTAAATTGTTTTGCGCTTCCTGGATTTGCAGCGGCGTGTTGCGGTCGGTCAGCCCCTGGCTCGATACGGTAAAGAGCGTCTGTCCGGCTCCGACGGGGGCGCCCTCGAACAGGCCTGCTTTGTTGATACGGACGATGCCGGCTGTTTTAGCCGATACGGTTTCTTCGTCGCCCGGCGCCGTGACGACTACGCCGGAAGTTTTAACCACGCCGGCAAAGGCAGCGCGTCGTACGGGGTGATTGGCAAAATCAATTTTCCAGGCCTGTTCTTTCAGGTAGGTTATATCGTTGCCGCCGCCGCTTTCAGGTTCTTGTTGGGCCAGCGCGGTTTTTTCATCGGGGAAAACAGTCACGCTGTCTAATACCACCTGGTCGGTATAGGCGGGCGTTTTAATATCGAATACGAGTTTGTAAAGCCCCGGCTTTTCGGGAGTCATGCGCAGGCGAAAGATGCCCGGAACCTGGGGTTCGTTGGCGGTAATGCTTTGATTGCCCGCCGCCCCGGTCAGGGTTAGCGTGACGGCGCCTTCGCCGACGGCTTTGAACGACGCGCCAAGGGCAGTGAAGTGGGCCGCGAAGCGACTTTCCTGCCCCACTACGAGCGGTTTGAACTCCACGAACAGTTCGGTTTTAGCGGTATAGAGCGTAAAAGCGAGGGGCTCGAGTTCGGATTCTGCAACGGGGTGACTGCCGTCGGGGTTGTGGGTGTGCCCACCTTCGGCGTCGTGGCTATGCGGCCGGCAAGCTGCGACGAGCATGGTCGCCAGCAAGCCAATGAATATCTTTTTCATGGTGAATGTGCTGAAAATAAATCGTTTAGGAAATAACAGGTATCGGGAACGAGTACCGGACGACGCGTTTACTGAACCTTTAAAGTTGCATAAACAGGAAACCGTCCGGCACAACGAAGTGTCGAATCGGTCGGAATTAAAACCCGAAACAAAAGAGGAAACGGCTCAACCTACCGGAGGCCGGAAAATATCCTGGACGAACAGACCGGAAAATAAAGCCGCATGCTCAAAAGTAGCTCTTGGCAGGAATACCGGGAAGACGGTCACGTTCGGCAGTGGATGGTCGAACGGTAATGCGATCAAAAGCGCGGTAAAAGAAGCATCGGCGCTGCGAAACGGCAGATCGGAATGCCCCTGCCCCGCGTCGTCATGATGTGTTCGGTTGCCGTAATGTTGGGCAAGGAAATCGAAAAACGTCAATTCGTCGCCGTGATCATGGTGCGCATGATGGTGGTGCGTATAAAAATGCGCTACTAACGCCGGTACCTTAGCCACCTGCTCCGCAAGTGGAGACAGCCCCTGCGCGAGCAGGATGAAGGCAAGGAACATAGCAAGGCGATTTTTCATGCGGGGCAAAGATAGGGTTTTTGGAATAAATGACGGAAAAGTTAGCGGCCCCGGAGTTTCTATGCAGGCTGCATGTTTTTGTCGCCGGATTAAAAAGCAGTTTCGTACATCTCAAAATGGCTATTTTTGCATTCATTTGAATTTTGCCGCCCGTATGCGTCATTTTCTCTACGGTATTCTACCATTGAGACTTTGGCGGAACTGCCGGCTTACCGGTACCGAATTTTGCGCAGGGAAATAGGACTTGTCAATCCGAACTTCGAAACAACTTCAAAGACGGCGCTGTTGTATGGGTGCAGAACGCTTCGTGCGCTTTTGAAAACCGGATGGTGCATACCGGAGTAGGTAATCGCGATTTTACCGAGAACACACATGGTTTAATTGCCGGCGAAGTGGTCGTTATTTCCGGCGCTTATTTGCTAAACAGCGAGTATATTTTCAAGCAAGGGGCCAATCCAATGGAAGGACATTCTATGTGAGGACAATGCTTAATTGCAGGTTGTTCCAAGTGTCCGACTCGATTATCCATTTCTATTTTTCCATTTATCTACCACTGCGATGCTTAAAGAAATAAAGATCACGGCGATCAATACAGTGAGTACCGGATTATCCCTCACCCACCTCGGATTCAAAAACAACAGCGGTATCATATCTCTACACCTTGCGCCGGAGCCGGCAGTTTCACCTTACGTCCCACCTTTTGAATCCATCCCTGGTACAATCCATTTTTCAATTCCCGGACATCGCTAAACCCCAGTTTCCGAAGGGCGCCGGCGGCAATCGCCGTGCGTTGACTCCCAGAAGGCCGCAAACAACAAACCACCGTCAGACAATCCCGGAACGGCAAAAGCAGATCAGCATGGCGCGAAATCTCGTTGTAGGGTATCTTCCACCCCCCGGCATTCAAAGTAGCCTGCCGATAGGGTTCACGTACGTCGATGCAAAACACCGGTTGTCCGGCTTGAATAAGTCCCAGTATCTCGTTGAAGTCGAT
>JAKLJF010000577.1 GCA_023151335.1 Thermoanaerobaculia bacterium
ATAGGCACATAGGGCACATAGCGTTGAAAACTATGTGCCCTATGTGCCTATGTGTTAAAATAAATTCAGGGAGGGTTTGTAACAGCCCGGATTACTTCAACTGATCCAGCGTTGTCATAATCAAATCGCAATACGTGGTGTATTCTTCAACGGCCCTGTCAATGCGCCATTCCCGGACGGTATCTCCGGCCTTGATTTTCATATAAAACATACCTTGGTCGTAGCAATCGGGGCAGCCTATGTTGCCATCGGGTTCGTTGAATAAATTAGCCGGAATTTGTGCCTGAAGCGTTTCCGCGAGGGCTACTTTTTCTGCCGAAAGACCCGTGGCTTGGAAGGGAATATCCTGGGAAGAGAGCATTAAATAATTGGCATTGTCGTCCTCATACAGGTTTTGGCCTTCCAGTTTGTACAAGGTGACGCAATTGCCGGTACACATGCCGGCGGCGGTACCGAAAATAAAATAATCGAAGGATTGAGGAATGTCCGGGTTGGGTTCCTTGTTGCAGCCCAAAGCCGGCAGAAGCGTCAGGAATAAGAGGAAATTTTTCATAATGAGCATACGTTTTCAAGGAGAGACGCCGCGGATTGGGGAAAGGTTGGGCAGCCATTAAATTATTCCGCTGCTTCAATCCTTAGCGGGAGAAATGGCAACCTTGCCTGTAAATTGGGCGGAAAATAATTGATCCATGACCAAATCTGTTTTCATTTCCCGCGACCTGGAGGAATCTTCCGAATTCGCCACCCGCCTTTGCGCCGAGGGCTGGCAGGTACGCGGGTTTTCACTGGTGACCCTGACACCGCTCATCATAAAGGAGATACCAGAGGTGGAGTGGATTTTCTTTGCAAGTAAAAATGCGGTGCGGTTTTTTTTCGAAGGGTTGGGTTGGAAGACTGGGGATGATCCTTCCGCCGGCTTGGCAAACCCCACCCCCGACCCCTCCCCTGAAGGGGAGGGGAGACGTGGCGCCGACATGCACGATGTCACGGTACACGCTACGTCCCCCCTCCCCTTTAGGGGAGGAGATGGAGGTGGGGCTCTCTGGGCCGCCCTCGGCCCCGCCACCGCCCGTGAACTGCTGCGCTACACCCATCGCGTCGATTTTGCCGGTACCGGTGATCCGGACGGTACGGCTACCGCTTTTCTATCCCTGGCACGGGGCAAAAGGGTATTGTTTCCGGCTGCGCGACATTCGCAACAGAGTATCGCCCGTATATTGGGCGATGCCATTACGACTGTGCATCTGGCTGTCTATGACAACGCGCCATTGTCCGATCCGCCCCTTTTGGATGAATCCATACTGGTTTTCACCAGTCCGATGAACGCCAGGGCTTATTTTTCCCGGCATTCTTTACAAATGCATCAGCGCGTGGTTGCCATTGGTCAGACCACGGCATCGGCGCTGAGGGCTTTGGGCATAAAAAACGCGGTTATGTCGAAGGAACCTGCCGAGGCCGCTCTGGCAGACACCGTGCTGGCAATGGCGGGAAAGTGATATTTTTGTTTACTGCAAATGTTTGCCTCCCGTCCACCCATGATTGCCCAAATACTGCCTGCCGCTGTCGGCAGCCGGGTCTTCCAGGGAGGTGCCCATGCTGTCGTTCCAGCGGTTGAGATAGCCGAACAGCGCGATGACACCCAATATTTCCACGATTTCGCCTTCGTCCCAGTGGCGGCGCAGGTTTTCCGCGATGGCGTCATCCACGCTGTTGGGTACCGCGGCCGCGGCCACGGCGAAATCGAGCGCGGCGCGTTCGGCGGCGTTAAATGCGGGATGGGTGTGATAATCCCAGATATGCGCCAGTTTGTCCTCGGCGGCGCCATAACGTTCGGCCGCGCGGATGGTATGCGCCTGGCAATACTGGCAGCCGGCGGTCAGGCTGGCCATATATCCGATCAGCCGTTTCAGGTCGCTCGTAACGCGGCCTTTGTTTTCCATTACGGCCTTGTTCAGTTGAATAAAGGCTTTGGCTATGGCGGGCCGGCGCTGCATGGTCAGCACGCTGTTGGGGCAAAATCCGAGCGTTTCGTTGAAAAATTGGGCCAGTTCGGCCACTTCTGCGTCGTGGTCGGGCGGGAGCGGTGTAATGAGCGGCATATAAAGAAGGGTGCAGGTTTTAATTTGATTGATGCCGGAAAGATGGTAGTTTTATCCGCAATTATGGAAATAACATCGGTTAAGCCTTTTTTGGAATACTACTCCCGCGTGCGGGAACGCACCCGGCGGGTTGCCCTGCTCATCCCGGAAGAACACCTGGAATGGACGTACCGGCCCGGTAAATTCACCCTGGGCGATTTGGTGCGTCACATTGCCGCTATTGAGCGCTGGTTGTATGCTGAAAACGTGATGGGGCGTCCTTCACGCTACTCCGGTTGCGGACGCGAACTGGCCGATGGCAAAGACGCCGTGATCCAATATCTGGATGAAATGTACCGACAGTCTGTCGGTATATTCGGCGGACTCACGCCGGAGCAATTGCAGACCAAAATCCTCACGCCGACCGGTCAGCCGATCACCTGCTGGAAGTGGCTGCGCCTGCTGCCCGAGCACGAAATTCACCACCGCGGTCAAATTTACCTGTATTTGAACCAGTTAGGGATTTCCACGCCGCCTTTGTATGGCCTGAGCTCGGAAGAGGTAAGAGACCGCTCTCAAAGATAATCAAAGGTAAAGAAGACAGGTATGACTATGGATAATACAATTGTTTTTACGCAGGTATCCAACCATCGGGAGGTTGGACAAATTCTTGAACTGCAGGCCCAAAACCTGGCAGCCAGCCTTACGCCGGAAGTCATTGCCTCCCAGGGTTTTGTAACAGTCAAGCACGATCCGGAGGTTTTGCTGGAGATGAACCGGGCCTATCCTTCCGTCATTGCCAAAGCCGGGGATGTGCTGGCGGGTTATTGCCTGGTTATGCCGAGGGAATTTGCGCCCCGGGTGCCTGTTTTGGCTCCTATGTTCGCGATGCTGGAAACCTTGTCGTGGCAGGGGCGGCCGCTCAGCGAAAGCCGCTGGTTTGTCATGGGGCAGGTGTGCGTGACTGAAGCCTTCCGGGGGCAGGGCGTATTCGACGGTATGTACCGGAAACTGCGGGAGGTTTGCCGCCGCGACTTTGATTTTGTGGTAACGGAAGTGGCCGAACGGAACACGCGCTCCATGCGGGCCCATCAGCGGGTGGGTTTCGAAACGATACACACGTACCCTGACGATACCACGGGAGAACTGTGGCATGTGATTGCCTGGCAGTTTTGAGGCGCTGTTTACTGTTTTGAGGCTTCCAGCAGCGCTTGATGCACCCTCCATACCTGCCGCACGAGGGAATGTTCGCCGTCGTTGACGATAACATAATCTGCCAGCCGTACTTTTTCCGCCTCCGGCATCTGATTGGCCATACGTGCCCGCACGGCCTCCTCGGAAACGCCGTCGCGCGTCATCACCCGGCGGATGCGCAGCGCTTCCGGCGCGGTCACCACGATCAGTGCATCGAGGAATTGGTGGCTGCCGCTTTCCACCAGCAGGGCGGCCTCCTTTAACGTATAGGGGCGGCCTTTCCGGGCCTGTTCGTCGTGCCAGGTCCTGGCATGGCGTTCCACTGCCGGGTGCACGGCGGCGTTCAGGGCCGCGAGTTTGGCCGGGGCCTGGAATACGATGCCGGCCACCAATGCGCGGTTGTATTGTCCGTCGGGTAAATACGCATCCGACCCAAACAGTCCGGTAATGGCTTGTTTTACTTCCGCGTCGTTCACGATGAGCCATTTGGCCCAGTAATCGGCATCGTACACCGGTATACCCAGCGATTCAAAAATGCGGCACACGGTTGTTTTCCCGCTGCCAATGCCGCCGGTAATGCCGGCCCGCAGGCATTTTGATATGGTGGAAGGTGTTGGCATAGTTGCAGTTATAAATGTCTGAGAACTTCCCGCTGTTGCCACAAGGCTTTTAAAAACGGCCCCG
>JAKLJF010000578.1 GCA_023151335.1 Thermoanaerobaculia bacterium
CTTCGTCGGCAATGGGCATTTCCCCATGCTTCCAGCCCGTATTTGAACGGGAATATTGACAATATCCCTATATTTGACCGCTTTTAAGGGACAATTATCCCCCACATCATCTAAAACTTTCTAAACCTTCTAAAACTTTCTAAACCTTTCTAAACCTTTCTAAACCTTTCTAAACCTTCTAAACCATTCTAAACCACTCTAAACCGCCAATAACACGTCAATATTAATACCCTTACTATGAAGTTGTTGCTCTACTCCGCCTTGTCCTTATTGCCCGTTTGGGGTTTTGCCCAAAACCAACACACTACTAATCCCGTCCGTGAAACCGTTTTTTTTGCCAAAAATGGCAATCCGGACTGGTTGATCATTCGCGAAGGCGTGAAGATCACGGCCACTGATCTGCTACGCGCGCACAAAACCGATTTGGGTCTCGGCGCGCACGACGAACTGATCCCCTACCGCGCCGATACCGACAACCTGGGCTTCACGCACCGCCGCTACCGGCAGTACCACCGCGGTATTCCGGTGGATGGCGCGGAATGGCTGATCCATGAAAAAAACGGCTTTGTGCAAACGATGAACGGCAAAGTGGTGCGTGGCCTGAAAACCACTGGCGTGCAACCGGCTGTGCAGGCAGAAAATGCCGTTCAACGGGCGATTGCGCATCTGCCTGCCGAACGCTACATGTGGGAAGACGCCGCGGCAGAAGCCATGCTGCGCCGGGTGCAAAACGACCGGGATGCCACTTTTTATCCCAAACCCGAATTGGTGCTGGCGCCGCCTGCCGGTACGCGCCAGCCGGAGGCTTTCCGCCTGGCCTGGCAACTGATCGTGTATGCCCAACAGCCGCAGTCGAGAAAAATGATGTACCTGGATGCTCTCAGTGGCGAGATTATAGACGAATACGAAATGTTGTGTACCCAAAATACGCCCGGCACAGCCCGAACCAAATATTCCGGCGAACGGCAGATCATCACCGATTCTATGGACACAAATCTTTTTCGCCTGGTTGAAAGCGCCCGGGGAGGTGGTATTGAGACCTACAACGCCAAAAAAAGCACTAATGTCAGCAATGCCGTAGATTTTACCGACAACGATAATTACTGGAATAATGTCAACAACAGCCAGGATGAAGCCGCTACCGACGCGCATTGGGGGGCCGAAATGACCTACGATTATTTTTACGAGAAACATGGCATGAGAAGTATCAACGATAAAAACATGACGCTCGTCAGTTACGTGCACTATGACGACGACTGGGTCAATGCCTCCTGGAATGGCAGCTGGGCCCAGTTTGGCGATGGCGACGGCTTTGATTTTTCTGCGCTTACCTCCCTCGATGTGGTGGGGCACGAGTTCACCCATGGTGTGACCGATTTTACCGCCGACCTTCGTTACCGCTACGAAAGCGGCGCCCTGAACGAGTCGTTCAGCGACATCTTCGGCGCCGCCATCGAGTTTTGGGCCGATCCGGATCATTCGGACTGGTTGATGGGTGAGGATTTCCACCTGACCGGCGGCGCCTTCCGGAATATGGCCGATCCCAATGAATTCGGCAACCCGGATACGTACGGTGGCAAAAGCTGGTACACCGGTGAAGGCGATAACGGCGGCGTTCATTATAACAGCGGCGTTCAAAACTACTGGTTTTACCTGCTGACCGAGGGAGGAAAAGGCCTGAACGACAACGGCGACTATTTCGATGTGCCGGCCATTGGCCTCGATGCCGCCGCGATCATTGCCTTCCGCAACCTGCGCTATTATCTGGTGGAGCTCTCCAATTACGCCGACGCCCGGGCTGGCGCCCTGCAGGCCGCCGCAGATATTTATGGCGAATGTTCCAAACAGTTCAAAATTACGGCCAACGCCTGGCATGCCGTGGGTGTCGGAGAAGCCATTTATGACTATGACCTGCGCATGTTGCAAATTTCCAAACCTGAAACGCTCGCTTGCGACTTAAGCGATGCAGAACATATTTCCGTTCAGTTTACCTACCAGTATTGCAGTTTCGACTTGCAGCCAGGCGATAAAATCCCGATGGCCTATCAAATCAACGACGAGCCGCCGGTGTGGGATACGCTTACCCTGACCTCGGCGCTCCGTCCTGGCGATGTCGTGGACTTTACTTTCCCCACCCCGACAGCGGCCTTTGCTACGCCCGGGCACTACTCGGTGCGCTGTATGACAGGCCTTGACGCTGATATACATCTCAAAAACAACGTCGCACTCATAGAAGTGGAAAGCGTGGCTGACCAGAATGCAGATATGCGCCTTCAAAAGGTATCCAATCTGAATTCGGGTTGTTTTCTCGGTCCGACCACGCCCGCCGTGGAGATCGGCTATTTTGGCTGCGACTCCATCGAAGCCGGCAAAGAAATCACCCTGTTTTTTAGTGTCAACGGCACAACGCCGGTCAGTGAAACGATCAAGCTGCCTAAAACACTGCATCTCGGCGAATCATTCCAGTACTTGCTGAAAAATCCGGTAGACCTGTCTCCCCGCGGCACTTACGATGTAAATGCCTGGGTACAATACGCCCCGGATGAACTGACCGGCAATGACAGCCTCAGCGGTCTCCGGATCGTCAATCCATTGCCGCTTACCGTGCAAAATGTGATCACCTTTGAAGCGCAAAACGCCTCTCTCGATTCGACATACCGGGTTTCGGGCAGCGAGGTACAGGCTTTTGTTTCCACACAGGCGGCCCGTTCAGGCGCTTACGGGTTTCTGATAACCGGGGCCAATGCGCCGCAGTTATTGCAAAATGGCCAGGCGCAGGTGCCAACCCTGGACAATGTCTGGGAAGTGAATGAACAATTCCGGTCGAATCTGTGTATTTGCGCTGATCTGACCAATCTGAACGAAGCGGAACTGCGCTTCGACCGTAAAATGACGTACTCATCGCATTATCAAAAAACGTTCGGGTTCAATGCCCCATACGCCAGTGCGCTTCGGGTATTTATAAACGGCAATACAAACGGTGCGGTCTATAAGCCTATCACACCATCCATCGACCCCTGGTTGTCGCAAAAGATCAACCTGAAAGATTACCTGGGCGGCACCGTGGAAATCTGTTTTCAAACCAGCGCGCTTATCGGTCCGCTCTACGATTCCACCGGCATTGGCGATAAAATCATGCTGGATAATATAGCCATTGTAGGTACGGTTACTTCTGCAAAAGACCCTGCCGCCGCGGCCCCGGCCTGGAAACTGATGCCCAATCCTGGAAGCGGTTTGTTTACCGTGGCCTACGAAGCGGCAGCTTCCTTCGACCTGACAATTCAGGTCGCGGATGCCCTGGGCCGTATCGTCCGTTCACAGGTAATGCCCGTGACGCCGGGCAAAAACCTGATCCCCCTGAATATGGAAGGCGCCACGCCGGGCGTTTATTTCCTGCGCGTGGGCGGGCAAACGGGAAAGATGGTAGTTGAATGAAAAAAGTTTAGAGGGTTTAGAGGGTTTAGAGGGTTTAGAGGGTTTAGAGGGTTGGCGTTGACCCCCTATTCTAAACTCTCTAAACTCTCTAAACTCTCTAAACTCTCTAAACCCTCTAAACCACTCTAAACCCTCTAAACCCTCTTTTAATGCGTCGCAAACAACAAAAATATAGTGCCCATATCACGGTAAACGGCACGGAGCTGCCGGTGGAAGTGGTGTTCGAACACCGCGGGGGGCACCGTTACAGTATTTCGCGCAAGTGCATCCGCATGCGTTTGCCACTGGGTTTGGCGGCGCCTGAAGTTCAGCGGCATCTGCTGGAGTTACAGAACTGGGTGGGCAAAGTGGCGGCCAAAAAAACGGCGTTGTTGCAACCGTTTACACCGAAAAGTTACCGCAGCGGCGATTCGCTCACTGTGGGTAAGCGCCAGTACGTGCTGGATATCGTATCGGAGGAACGCGGATCGCATACCGGAAAGCTGATCGGCAATACCATTGCCCTGCGCCTGAGCAGTCTG
>JAKLJF010000579.1 GCA_023151335.1 Thermoanaerobaculia bacterium
GGGCGCCGGCGCCGCCTGCAAACGGATACCGGTATTTTTGAAAAAATGCCCGGCCATGTCTTCGGAAAACGCCACGCCGCTGACCAGCACCTTGCCCTGCCCGGCGATCTGCATGGTCACCAGGGCGCTGTCCTGCCTGCCGAACAGTTCTGTCAAATGGCGGCGGTAGTGGGCCGGCCTGTTCTGCAGAAAAGTTTTGATGAAGTTTATGTTTCCTTGCCATGCCTGCACGGACGGCGGCGAGTGCCAGCGACCGATATGCCTCGGCATCTGGGCTTGCAGGAGAGCGCTCAGGCTGTCCACCGTGGAAAGGGTGACGCCAGGCTGGTAAATGGTATTCAGATAGGCTGCCGAACGCTGGATGAACCCGTCGCGGAAGCCGGGGTTTTGCAACAGCCGGTTGAAGAGCAGGGTCGCCCATTCGGGCAGATCGCCGGACAGCCCGGCGAGTTTGGCGATGGTGTTTTCCGTGTAGGGGTCGCCGCCGAGTTGTCCGAAGGCGTGTTCCATATCGGCGGCGATCCAGCGCCATTTACCGCCGGGGTCGCGGCTGCGCCAGTAGCGGTTGTTGAGGTCGGCGATCTGGTAGCCGATAAAAGCCCTTTGGATCAGGTAATTGGTGAACGCATCGAGGTCAGCTTGCGCGGCAACTGTGGCAAATACGGCGGAATCCGCCAGGTCGTTTTGCCGTACCAGATCCATCAGTTCCAGGAAACCGTAGGGGTCGCCCGCCTGTACTTGCAGGCTGTCTTCGAGAAAGTCGAGGTTGTCGGGGTTGATTTCGTGGTTGCTGCCGATGTACTGTTCGTCAAGGCGTTCCCGAAGTTCGTAAATGCCGTTATACTCGCCGTTGATGAACACGATGCAGGGCTTGTAGTCCTGGTAGTCGAGGTCCATTTTGCCTTTTGCCAGATGTACGGCAAGGCCGTCGCGGAAAAAAGCGGTGTTGTAGTCGTTTCCGCCGTTGCGCAGCAAAAACGACGTGTAGGCGGGAATGGGTTTGCCTTCGAACAGCGGGTAGCGGAGGGCGTCGTCGCCGTATTTTGCCCTGAACCGTACGGAAAGGGGGCGCTGTGGCAGGTTGTAAATCGTGGCGCCGAACACCCGCAGGCCCACCCCTGCCACGAAAGCCCGCTTGCCGGTCGCCGGCTCGAAGTATTCGATTGTGGCAGGCACCTCCCGGTCTTTGATGGCATTTTGCAGAATGCCGAAATCGAAACCGTACAAATTCGGCGCATTGGAAGTGATGGTCAGTACAGGCAGTTGCGTGCTTTCGTTGATGAAATATGACTTCGTGACCACTTTGCCCGGCATCTTGCCCGGCACGTAGAGCCTTGCCTTGATGGTAAGGTTGAGGTTCAGCGGAAAACTGTCCGGGAACACGGCCGACGCGCTGTTGGGCGTACTGCCGTCGAAGGTGAACCGGATGATGGCGCCCGGCTCCTGCGTGCTCAGATGCAGCATCTGCGGCGATGGGTAAAAACCTTCGGGGAGCGGGAATTCAGGGACGCCGGGCATTTCCATCGTCGCCGATCCGTAGGGCGAGTTGGGGGCGCCGGGCGTGGGCTCGCCGAAATAGAGCCAGCGCGAGGGATTGGAGGGATCGCGACCGAACGACACGTCGTCGGTTTGCGTATAAAAAGTGACTTCATCCACCACCTTGCCCTGTGGGTTGAACAGCCCGAGGTACTCGCCCTCCCCGCTCAGGCGGAAATTGGCGTGCAGGGCCGTCATGGTCGCCACGGCGTTTTTAAAAGCAACAAAGGCGGTGTCGCCGGGGCCTTTGTCACGCCCGTCCGTCCAGACGACGAGGTGCTGCCCCGGCGGCAGTACCACCGCCGGCAAAGTCCATTTGGCCTCGTCGCCGGCATCGTCGGTCAGGGTATAGCCGGAGAGGTTGATGGGGGCTGCCGAGGCGTTGTGCAGTTCCAGGAAATCCGAAAACTCGCCGAAATCGGGGTCGTGGGCAATGCTGGAATTGAGCGCCAGCAGCTCGTTGATCCGGAGTTGGGAATATGCCGGCCGGGCGGCAAAGAGGGCCGCGAGCAGGATAGGCAGGATATTGAGGTTGCGGTTTGAAATCGTGTGTTTGGGCATATCTGATTATTCAAAGGTTTGATGAATCCTTCCGTCTGTGCGAAATGAAATTCAGCCAACGCATTACCATTTCAACACCTTACCCGAAAACACGCCCTTGTCCGTTCTCAAGATCACCATATACATCCCGGGCGCCAGGACCGTCAGTTCTTCCCGAATCCCGGCCGTTCCATCCGGGTAGGTGGATTGACGCAACACCCGTCCATCGGGGGCAATAAGCTGGAAAATAAGCGGCGAATTCGTTGGGGATTTCAGCCGTACCGTAATGTAATCGGAGGCAGGATTCGGGAAAAGAGTTACCCCACCAAAGGCGGGTTCCGGATTGGCGCCCGAGGCTTCCTTGTCGAACATGGCGAGGAAACCCATGGTTTTGCGAACGTAGCGGGCCGGGCGGAGGTGC
Source organism: Thermoanaerobaculia bacterium (assembly GCA_023151335.1). Lineage (GTDB taxonomy): Bacteria > Bacteroidota > Bacteroidia > Chitinophagales > Saprospiraceae > M3007. The sequence goes on from JAKLJF010000579.1 coordinate 2,498, forward strand.
ACGTACATGGAATCCAGTTTACCCGTGTTGCGCAGTTCGAAGGCGCCGAAGGCTACCGGGTCGGACTCAAAGTTGCCGCCGAGCCAGAACTTGTCGTCGCCGAAGGCCAGGATGCCCGTGCCTTCATCGGCGTGGATACCTCCCAGCGATTTGGCCCAAAGCTCGTCGCCGGCAGGCGAATATTTAAACACGAAAATTTGCGGATAATAGTAGTGTATATTGAACGGGTTGGGCAGCGCCTGGCCTGCAAAATGGAGGGTATCGCTGAAAAAATAGCCCGTGACATACACGTTGCCGTCGTCGTCGAGGCTCAGGTTTTTGGCAATATCGAGGCTTTGAAAAGGCGTTTCCCCGCCCGCGGTTTTGTGCCAGACAGTGTTGAACTCCGCGTCAAGTTGGAGCACATGCGTCTTCGAGTCGAACAGTGGCCACCCCCAGCCGAGGCCCCCCTTCACTTTTTCGGCACAGGCATACAAATGGTTTCCCCGCGCCTGCAGCCCGTTGATTTTATCCAAAGCGGGGTTGAGCCAGGTATCGAGCAGCGCGCCGGAAGGGCTGTATTTCACCATAAATGCCGCGTAACTGGTATCGCTTTTTAGCGTGATGCCGCCGAACGTTGCCGTGCCGTACAGCAAACCGCCGCCGAGGTAAACATTTTGCCCGGCGTCGATTGCCAGCGCGGTGGTTTGCAGGCTGTTGCCCTGTGTGGTTCCTTTTTGTTCCCAAACGAGGGCGCCCGCGGCATTCAGTTTGCGAACGAAGGTGTGCAGGGTGGACTGGGTGAATTTGTCGCGCACCTGCCCCGAAATGTAGACGTTGCCGTCCGCATCCACAGCCAGGCCGCTGACTTCGTCGATATCGGCAGTGCCTATTTTTTGAGCCCAGGCGAGGGTTTTGTCCGGGTTGTACTTCGCTACGAAGCCATCCGTTTCGCCGCTGTTGAACAGGGTAGCGCTGCCGATGACCATGAAAAGGCTGTTGAAATTGCCGGCCACCGCGAAACTGCCGTCGGGCGCGGCGGCGGCATCCACGACGACATCGCGACCCGAACCGCCGAATCCGGCAGCCCAGGCATATTGCCCGCCGGCGTCGGCGATGGCTACATAGCCGTCGTCTTGTCCGGCGTTGTTGAGCATATTGCCGCCAAGGCTAAGCTTCGCGGAAGCATAAGAGCCGCATACGAGCACACCCGTGCCCGCGTAAGGGCGGATGCCCGTTACGGCAGTGTTGCTGTTGGCGTCGCCGAGGCTTTGGGCCCATTTCCAGGTTTGCGCCTGGCCGGACAACGGTAGCAGGAGGAGGAAAAGAAGCGGAATAAAAACGGTTCCTGATCGCATCATGGGTATTGTTGGTGGGTATTGACGGTTTTTGAGTCGGGCAAGGTGCCGTATAAATTGAACGGTCATTTCCCAAGACAGCAAAGGCAGCAGCAGACGTTG
>JAKLJF010000057.1:0-6708 GCA_023151335.1 Thermoanaerobaculia bacterium
TGGCGGGCGCTTTCCAGCTAAATTCCAATTCCGAATTGCCGGTTTTGAAATTTGCATCTGTAATGCCTGTTTTCCAGACCGGCGTGGCAAAGTTTTTTACCTCCTTGAATTTCGCGTACTTCCAGTCGAGGGAAAAATGTACGGTGTCAAGATTGGTAAAATCCAGCACCCGCACGTCTATACAACTGTCTATACCGCCGTTTTTTTTTTTATTATACAGGTAAAAACGGGTATTCAGATGGGTGAGAGCCGGCGGTGTGAGCCGGCAATCGACGGCATCCGACACTTCCACGGTGCAACCGTCCGAATCCGACACCGTGACGGAATATCTGCCGTTGGGCAGGTACTGCAAGCCGCCCAGCGAATCCGAACGGTATTCCGCCACGATATCCCGCGTGCCCGTGCTCCATTGCAGGGTGAGCGGATAGCGTGCGCGGGTCTCAAAATCGTAGCCATTTAACATTACAAAGCCGGGCGCTTCTATGGTGTCTTTACTACATTGGGCAAACAGATACACCGACCAATCCAGCGTGCCGTAATCCTTCACTTCGGTCGATGTTGTCGTTTGGCAGCCGGCGGCGTCGGTCACGGTCACCGTGTATTTCCCCCCCGTTACCTGATCGATGGTTGCGCTTTGGGCGCCATTTGACCATTGATAGGTATAAGGCGCCAAGCCATTGAGCGCCGTTACCGAGGCGGCGCCATACTGGCCCGAACGGCAATCGGCATAAGTCAACTGTGTTTCCACTTTCAGTTTGCTTTCCCCCGGCACGTAAAACTGCACCATCCGGCTGCATCCGCTGGCGTCCGTTACGGTCACCGCATAATTGCCCGATGCCAGGTCGCACCGGCTTTGCTGAGTGGCGCCGTCGGGCCAAAGCCATTGGTATGGCGGATTACCGCCGCTGGTCCGGATAAGCGCACATCCGGATGCCTGATCGCACCAGTCCAGGCCAATACTGTCGGCCCAGGCCGACAAGCCCGACCACAAGGGCAGGATGCTGGCGCCGGCCACCAGCTGATGGCCGTTCTGATCGCTGACCGTCAGCGCGTAATCGCCTGCCTGCAGGTTGGCGGGGGTTGCATCGGTGGAAGTATAGCCATTAGGGCCCGTCCACGCGTAGGTATATGGCGGTACGCCGCTCGAGACCCCGGTATTCAGACCGCCTGCCAGGGTATTGCAAAAACCGGATTGGGCGCAAAAGGCATCCAGTTTGAGGTCGCTAACCGGCAGGCCCCCTACCTGCACGCCACCCACCTTGTGCAGAAGCGGCAGTTGGGGCCCGGAAGTTTGGAGTATCTCAAAAGCAAATCCCGGTATTTGCGGCGCCAGACTGACGGGATAAAATCCCGGCGTGCCGGCCAGCACTTTGAATTCGAGGGTAAAAAGCGTCGCATCGTCGGACACGCTGACGCCCTCGACGTCGAAATCGTACCATACGCAGCGCAATTGCCCGGCAGCGGCATTCGTGGCGCCAAAACTCATGTACTGCAACGGAGAGCCCGTCATATCGGTGCGGATAAATTGCAGATCGGCAGGATTCCACACGATGGGAAACTGATAAATGAGCATTTCCTCGAATTCCCGCGCGCTGACCGGCAGGCGTACCGTTTCACCGGGAGCAGCGGCAGCCGCGCCGACCTGAAAAAACACACAGCTGGACTGTCCGGCGGCATTTGCCCCGAACGACAGCAATAACCCGTACAAGCAGCATTTTAAACAACGGTAAACCACACGCATACCCATCTTTTTTTAGTGTGAAACGGTAAATAATTGAACGGAAACGCCTTGGCCGGTATAGAGACGGGCAAAATAAACGCCCGGCAGCAGCGCGGCGCATGGAATTTCCATCGCGGCGCTGCCATCACTGTTGTGCACAGCCAGCAGCTGCCCGCCGGCATTCCAGATTTCGGCGCGATGAATACCGGCCACCGGACTGGATATCCGCAACTTTTCATTGGCCGGGTTGGGGCTCAGTACGATACGGTGGCTCCAGGCGGGCTGATCCGCAACGCCGCTGAGCGGCCTGCGGATGATCAGTTCGACCGGCGAACCGGCCAGCTGACCACCGTCTTCTTCCGCGCTGACCGTATGCAAACCGCTGAAAAACAACAACGTGCGCCGCGTGGTGTCGGCAGGGTCGTTGCCGCCGCCGCCCGGCGTTTCTTTGGTAAAAATATTGTCTTCGATCACGATGATCATGTCGCCGATCAGGCCGGCGCCGCTCACTGGCTGGCCGTCGGTGCGGGTGATCGCCACGTCGACGCGGCCCTGGGCCGGGAAATTGCGCTGTACCCAGAGCAGTTCCGTTTCCGGATTACCCAGCCAGGAGTGCGCAGGCACGAACAGCACATTGGTCTGTACTACTTCGGGATCGTAACTGATGCTGAAAGCCAGCCCCAACACGCTGTCCACGGGGGTTGCCGGCGAGCCGAGCGACAGGGGCAAGGTAGCCATCTGGCCCGGCGTCAGGGTGTCGGATTTTAGCTTGAACGCCGGAAAAAACGGATCATCCGGCCCGTTCAGCGAGGTGGCGAAGGGATCGTCTTTGCCCATGTTCACCACCCGCCCCCAGTTTTGGGTGATGGCCGCGGTGTCGGCGGCATCGATAAAACCGTCGCCGTTGGTATCGATATTTTTAAAATTGACCTGCCGGGCGCCCGTGCTTTGCGACCAGTCCGAAGCCTCCTGCCCCATCCAGTGGATGTTTGCCGCCGGGCGCAGGGGCCCGGAAGCGCCGAATCCAAGCCCCAGATACAACAGATCGTAGTGATTGACCGCGTTGTTATCGTCGGCATCGCCCGGCCAGATGCAATCCGACGAGCCTTCCGGCGCCCAGGGAATACGGGCCAGCAGGCGGGAATTCCATTTTCCGGGTTGATTGGCGTTGATAACGTACACCCCCGTATCGGCAAAGAATAATCCTTCCAGGCTGTTTACATGCTTTCCTTCGTACGTATATCCCCCCCACAGCATTCGATCGAATTTACAGGGTTCCAGCAAAATACGGCCATAGCCGTCGGAGGCGCAGGAAGGCGGCAACAAACCGAAGTCGCACACCGAGGGCCCGGCAGGAAACCACAAATTGAACAACACGTTCCCTGCCAGCCCTATAAAGCCCCGATCTGCCCCGGAGGCGTCCAGCATACGCGGCAAAACCGGCGTATCGCTGAATTCCAGCGCACTGTTGGTGATGGTCGCGTGTTTCGGCTCAAAACAGGCCTCGAACAGCAGCACAGGGCCGGGTAACGTCACCGGATTTCCGCCCGGCGGCGTCCAGCGCATGCCGAGTTTGCTGCTGTCGGGAGAAAAAATAAAATCGTCCGATTTGAGTCCGGGCAGGCCAAAGTGGCGCAGGTTGCGCAGGCGGGTGACATTCGCAGGCCATGAAAGAGACAAGTCCAGCCCGGTCAGACCGTTGACCTGCCGGGCATACACGCCGGCGCAACTGTCCAGTCCGTATTGAGGGTTCAGGTAATCGTCTTTGATATAAAACCCCGGTAAAGTGTCGGCCACGGGCGACCAGCTCAGGCAGTTCAGCACCGTCGAAGCGGTTTTAACACAGCCGCCGGTGTCGGTCACCATCACCGAATAGGCGCCGGAAGGAATACCCACCAGGGAGTCGAGTACGCCGTTGGCCGGTTTTTCCGCGATCATACGCGTGGTACCGTCGCTCCAGGACACGATGACCGGGAAATCGATGCCGCCGGTTTTGTTGAACTTCAGGGTGAGGCTGCCGTTCACGCTGTCGGGTTCGGGGCAATATTTGATCAGTTGCAAATTCCAGTAATAGACGCTGTAATCGGTCACCGAGATCTCCCGGGTCGCCGTGCATCCGCCGCCGGCCGTGATCGTTACCGTATACCGGCCGGCAGCCAGACCGCTGACCGTGGCGCTCGTATCGCCCGTCGACCAGTTAAATTGGTATGGCGGCAAGCCGCCCGATACGCTGAGCGCCGCGCCACCCGTGCCATTGCAGGCCTGGATATGTTGCACAGATTGTTCAACCTGTAGCAGGGTATCATTAAGGATATCCACCTGCCGTTGGCGCGCGCAGCCGTTGGCGTCGGAAACGGTGATCGTAAATGACCCTGGCAACAGGTCGCAGCGTTCCGGTCCGGCGGGTACGCCGTCGGGCCAATGATACGCGTAAGGCGGCGCTCCGCCACTGACGGTGAGACGCGCACAGCCGTTGGGCAGGCTGCAAAACGCCGGTTCAACCACGGCTTTTACCTGAACGGGCGAATGGGTGGCATTTACGCTGAAACTGCCGTATAAAACGGCTCCTGCCGCGTCGGTAACCTTCAGCGCGTAATCGCCGCCGGCGAGGTTATTCAACGCCGTATCATTTGACAGAAATCCATTGGGTCCGCTCCATTGATAAGCGTAAGGCAGCTCACCCCCGCTGATCTGCGGGGTGATCGCGCCGGATTGCTGGCCACATTCGGCTATACCGATGCAAACCTGATCAAAACGGGGGGCGTCTCCGCCCGAAAGCCCGCCTGTAATCACGCCGCCTTCCTGTAAGGCCCGGCTGAGTAACGTACCCGAAGCATTGACCGCTTCGTAAAAAAAAGCCGGCCCGGAGCCCAGGGCGACCGGGGCGTATACAGCCTGACTCGTTTTTGCTTTCAGGCAAACTGAAAACAGGAAGGCGCCGTCGGGCAAACTCAAACTTTCCCCGGGCCCATTGTACCACAGGAATTGTATCCTGCCTGTTCCCGCACTATTCAGGCCAAAATTAAACCCCTGCGATATGGGGGTCAACTGACTGCCCGCTATGTCGACGCGCACGAAATCCAGCGCGGCCGTATCCCAACTCAACTCGAATTGCAAGGCGACAATCTCCGAAAAACCATACGCCTGTACCGGCAGGCACACCGTATCGCCCTGCTGGGCTGCCACGACCGGCATCTTCAGCCAGAAACAATCCGGTGTTTGGGCCTGCGCGGCGCGCGCTGCCAGAAGAAAGGCCAGGCTCAGTATCCGGATTTTTTTTAAAACATACTGCATAAGCAAGTTTATGGAATTAAATGCTTGTGGACGGACGACGGGGGGCGTCAACTACACACAAAAGTAGCGGTCCTGTCCGGGGCCGGCAATTACATTTTTATCAATTTATAGAAGGGTAATTTCATACTTTCAGTGCTCTATTTTTTATTTTAAGATTGTAAATCAATTATTTAAAATAAATTATATTTTTGTAAAAATAGAAATCATGTATCACACCAAACTACTGGAAACCGTCCGCTCGCTCGACGCCCGGGAGCGAACGCGCTGGCGGGAATACGTGCATGCCGGCTTGTTCAACCGGCACGAAGGGCTTCAGCGCCTGTGCGATTATATATTGGAAGTGTCGCCCGACCTGGAGCAGGATGCCTTGCAAAAAAAACGGGCGTTCGAACATCTGTTCGGCGCCGGGGCAGCGTACAATGAATTGAAAATGAATAACCTCATTTCCGATCTGTATTTTCTGCTGCTCGATTTCCTGGCTTTCCTGCGCTTTGAGACCGACCGGCTGGTCAGGCTGGGTCATATCGCGGATGAATTGCTGGCCCGAAACCTCGACAAACAGGCTGCCGGCGCGTTGGAACGGTACCGGAAGGAACTGGAACGGCGCCCCGACCGCACGGCCGGTTGGCTCCGGCATGAACGGCACTGGTGGGAAGCCGCCGAAGTGCTGCACAGCCGGCAGGCCCGGCGCTCTGCCGGCGAACATTTGCGCCGCCAGGCCGACGCGCTCGACCTGGCGTTTGCGCTGGACAAACTGCGCATGACGGTGGTCATGCTCAGCCGCAACGCCCTCGCCGTGGTACAGGCCGACGACCGGCCGCGCTGGCTGAACGAATTGCGGCAATGGTGCCGCGCGGATGACCTGTTCCGGCAATATCCGCCCGTACAGGTGTATTTGGCCGCACTCGACCTGGTGGAAAAACCGGAAAACCGGCACTTCGAAGCCCTGCGGGAAGCCCTGGATCAACATGATCTGTTATTTCCGCCGGACGAACAAACCGCCCTGTATCAACTGGCCCTCAATTATTGTATCCGCCGCATCAACGATGGCTTTTCGGAGGCTTATTCCGACGCCCTGACACTGTACCGCACCATGCTCGACCGGGGTCTTCTGCTACGGCAGGGGCGCCTCTCGCAATGGACTTATAAGAACATCACGGCCGCCGGCTTGCGCAGCGGCGCCTTTGCCTGGACGGAGGACTTTCTGTACCGCTACCGCGACACTTTGCACCCCTCGGAACGGGAAAACGCCTTTGCCTATAACCTGGCCGAACTGCATTTTGAAAAACAGGACTTTGCCGGCGCCCTGCGCGCCCTGCAAAACGTGGAGTTTACCGATTTTACCTATCAACTGGGCGCCAAAACCCTGCAACTGAAGTGCTTTTACGCGCTCGGCGAATGGGAAACCCTCACCGCCCTGCTCGACTCCACCCGCCAGCTCCTGCGCCGCAACCGCAGCCTTTCCGCCTTCGGCAAAACGACCAACCTGAATTTCCTCCGCCTGCTGCGACAGATCAAATACTGGAAACAAAACCAGTCATTTCATCCTTCCCGTCGCTGGCAAACAGAACGCCAACAGCTGCAGGATGAAATTGAACGCACAAAGCCCCTCGCTCAAAAAGACTGGCTACTGAAATGCATTTAAATGATGAAAATTGCACCACTCCCTCCCCCCCCAATCACTCCATCACTCC
>JAKLJF010000057.1:6718-13801 GCA_023151335.1 Thermoanaerobaculia bacterium
CTGGCATCGCGCCGTTTGGCCCGAAATACTAGATAGTATCCGGGCGGCGGGTATCACGACCCTGGAAATATACCGGGTGGAGAACCGCATGTTCATGATCCTGGAGGCCGGCGACGATTTTTCCTTTGAAAAGAAAGCGGCCCTCGACGCCGCCAATCCCAAAGTGCAGGAATGGGAAACGCTGATGTGGCGTTACCAGCAGGCATTGCCCGCGGCCCGGCCGGGTGAAAAGTGGATCTTGACGGAAAGGATTTTTTGTTTGTAAAACCGGAAGGGAAGCCCCCTTCGCCTTGTCTGATATTCGGCTGAATATTTTTTATTAAGATGCTAAAAAATGCCGGCAAACCGATAACCGCGCCGGCGCCCAACCTTTTTTGCTGTTCAACCCGTCTCATAGTCCGGCCCAGAGAATCTGCCGATATATTTTTTCAACCAAATCTGAAAACGATCCGGACATGAAACAAACACTATGCTTCCTTGCCGCGGCGGTGCTGCTCCCGTTCTCCGCCCGCGGTCAATCCATTTTCGATAACAGCCTCGTCCACACCGTACACCTCACGTCCCTGTACAATGGCCTGCAGGACACGCTGACCTCGGATTATATCCTGTCGTTCGATTTTTTTCAAAATCAGATCCGCGACATTCCGTACACCTTTTGCAAGGCGGAACTGGACGGGACGCCGCTCGACACCATCGGCATCCGGCACAAAGGCTACAATTCCTGGTGGAGTTCGCCCAAAAAACCCATGAAACTCGACCTGAACCGCTTCAAAAAAGATCAGACCTATCAGGGCCTGAAAAAACTGAACCTGCACAACCGGGCCAGCGATCCCAGTTTTATGCGCGAAAACCTGTGCTACGAACTGCTGCGCAATATGGGTATTCCCGCCCCGCGCGCGGCCTTCGCGCGGGTGTATTTCGACGGCGCCTACGCCGGTCTGTACCGGATCGTGGAGCAGGTGGACAACGGGTTCCTCGACCGGCATTTCGGCGATCACAAGGGCAATCTGTACAAACAAAATTCTCAAGGTTCTGCCGGCTACACCCTCGAATGGCTGGGCCCGGAGCAGGAAAACTATTACCCGCAATACGAACTCGAAAACCACGAAAGCGAAAACGACTGGACTTCGCTCATCCATTTCGTGGATGTGCTCAACAACACGCCCGACGCCGTTTTTGCCGACTCCATCGCGGCGGTGTTCGACGTACCCTCGTTTCTGAAAGTGCTGGCACTCGACTACGCGGTGAACAACCTCGACTTTTACGGCAACGCCGGACGCAATTACTACCTCTACCACGATGCCGGCGGCGACGGCAAAATCCACTGGCTGCCCTGGGATTACAACCTCACCTGGCGCGAAGACGCCCCGCCGCTGGAGCCCGGCGCCCTGACGCCGGTGCTGATCCGGCGTTTGCTCAAAGTGCCCCAATTCCGGCAACAGTTTCTGGAACAATACTGCGTATTACGCCAACATTTCGATACCGGCAAACTGGCGCCGCGCATAACGGCCGATTCGGTTTTGATCCATGCCTGGGTGGCCCTCGATTCGAGCGGTGATTTTGAACTCGCCGCTTTTGAGCAAAATATCAGCGGAGATTGGTTTCACCTGCCGGGCCTGAAATCGTTTCTGGGCAAACGCAGTAGTGAGATCGATCAGTTTTTAGCCGACCGGGGCGTGGATTGCTCTGTCGTGGTGGATACGGACGAACCGGAAGGGCAAGACCATGAATTGCTTGTTTTCCCCAATCCGGCTGTATCGTCGGTGGTTACCGTGCAATGGCCTGTAAATTTTATTGCGGAAGACAAACGTTTGCTGGTTTTTGATGCACGGGGGCGACTGGTGATAGCCGAAACCGCAACGGCAGCTGATAACGCGATGCAGTTGAATTTGAGCGGTTTACAGTCCGGGGTATACTTCGTGTACCTGGTTGATGGCAAGCATGGCGCGCGTGCAAAATTTTTGATAATTGATTAGGGATAAAATCCGGCGATGGTAAGTACTGCGCGAATTTCCACTCTTTCCGGAAGGTTGAATTCCAGTAATTTAACTGTGGCCATTGCAATTTTGGTTTTAGGAATTATCACCCCATTCCTGACATCAAAATGCTCGAACCAATTTTGTGTTCTTGGATTAAAAAGCGGAATTATTTCATTATTGGAATCTAATAACGTACCCAGGTTAGGCCCCTTTTTCCAATTGCAAAAAGAGCAACACCACGCGAGGTTATCAAGCGAACTTGTTCCTCCATGTTGAATACCAATGATATGTTCTATGTGAAATTCATAATTGGAAACTATTTTTGGTATCTTGCAATATTCACAGCGATCTCTTGCCCGTTCAATGACGAAATTACGCAAATGCTTGGGGATACGTACGCTCATTTTTGGGAAAGGCGAAGTAGTGCTTTAGATTTGGCCAGTTGCACGATATGTTCAATCAACATATATTGCTCCATTTCCTTGTTTTCTTCGGGGGAAAGCCCAGTTGCATCATTTTTATTCAGTAAATAATCAACCCTTTCCTGTGACTTTTTTGAAGTCTTGAATGCAATTACCTTGCGAGGAGACAGACTTGCCAGAAATTGAGCAAGTTCCTCAAAAACTAAAACAGGTTCGGTCGTCATATAAAGCGATTGTTATACAAAATTACGACACTTCTCGTATTTAGTGAAGTAACAGATTATACCATTTCCTTTTTAAACACGGCATTTACCGGAAAAACAAAACCCGGCAACGCCGGCGCGGCGCTGCATATTTTTTCGCCGGCGCAAACGGTCATGTTTTCCAGTTTCGGACCCGCGTACACGTGTACTTCCTGCTGGTTGGGGAATATCTGCCATACCACCTGTACGCCGGCCTCGCGGTAGACGATCATTTTATCCGCCAGTTTTTGGGCCAGGTCGTTGCCGGAAACCACTTCGATGACGAAGGCGGGGATTTCGATGACGCCTTTTTCAGAAAGCCGCGCGGTTTGTTCCTGGGTTAACCAGGCAAAGTCGGGTCTTTTGTGTACGTCCGGAAAGAAAAAAAGGTCGGTTTCTGCTAATAACTGGCCAGTGACTTTTTTAGCCACTTTGAGTTGCATAAAAATCTCCTGAAGGTTGAATTGAATGTACAGTTGATTAGGTTCCATAGAGTTACGCGATTTTTCAATGATGCCGTTGTTCCACTCATAAGTGTAACCGTCTTCGCGGGTGAGGTATTTTTTCCGGAATGTTTCCCAGGAAATGCGGCGCGAGGCTTTGGCCGCCGTGCCGGCAGCGGTATTTTCAGCAGCGGCGTTTGCTTTTTCAATAGAAGCCGTGGTATTCATCATATCTGCGTTAAACGTCATGGTATCGGAATTGGAGGCGACATGGTACAAAGTTACGGAAATACCGGCATATTCGCGCCGCTCAGCACGCTCAATACCGTTAAATGGAAGAAATCTGGCGACAATTTACCGAAGGTTTGATGGCCACCACCTGGCTGGAGTTCATTGCCGTGTTTTTCGGCATTGCCAGCGTGGTTTTCAGCCGTCTGGAAAATATCTGGGTGTACCCGACCGGCCTGCTCAACACCACGATCTATATTTACCTGAGCGTGGTGGCCGGATTGTACGCCGAGGCCGGCGTGAATTTTTACTACACCGTGATGAGCATTGTTGGCTGGATCCTGTGGGCCAGTAAAAAGAACGGCGAAACCGTGCTCCATATCACCCGTTCCACCCGGGTCGAATGGGCGCGGAGCACGGCTTTTTTCGGCGCCTGCTGGCTGACCTTGTATTTTATTTTGCGGCAATGGACCGACAGTACCGTGCCGCTGGCCGATGCTTTCGCCTCGGCGGCGGCCTATACCGGCATGTACCTGATGACCCGCAAAAAACTGGAAAACTGGCTCTGGTGGATCATCACTAATATCGCCTCCATCCCCCTTTATTTCAGTAAAGGTTTTGTTTTTACCGGTTTTCAATACTTCGTTTTTCTGGTACTGGCAGTGATGGGGTATGTGGAGTGGCGGAAGAAGGCAGTTTAAGCGCATGTTGGGCTCCGGCTGAAAATCCCCAACATGCTCTGAGTGGTTAATTCACCCGGCGTCGCTCCTCTTCCGAACCCGTTGCCCGCTGCCGGGCGCCTTTTAACTTGTTGTTGCCAAAATTCCGGGTATACGACAATTTGTAGGTGCGCTGGCTGAAATCGAATTCTGCTTTTGAAACAAGATTGTATTCCGGATAATTGAGTTTTGCCCGGAATTTCAACGAGTTCAGCAAGTCATCGATGCCGAGGCGAAGCGTCCCCCATTTGTCGCCGAACTTTTTCTGGATGCCGATATTCAGCCCCGCCATCGGCAGGGATACCGTGGCGCCGAACAAGCCTTTGGACTGAAAATAACCAAACAGCTCGGCGTTGAAATCCCCCGGCAGGGTGAAATTGTTGATCCAGACGAACTGCAGATTTTGTGCGCGCACCCGTACCAGGTCGCCGTCGAAATAAGTATTGGCCTCCTGCCAGGTACCGGTCAGGTTATTTTGCATACTCCACCATTTCGCCATTTGAAGCGGGAAGGCCACCGTAAGGGCGGCTGTTTTGCGGTCTTTCATGTTTTCTGCCGCCAGCAGTTGCTTGTTGGTGCCTTCGATGGTCCGCGCCTGGAAATTGGCAATAGCACTGTCTTCCACCGTATACTGCAGGGAAAACAAAGCGGTTTTGAACCGGTAATCGACCTTCAGGTTGTTTGAAATGGCCGGTTGCAGGGCGGCGTTTCCGGAGAAAAACGTGTAGGGATCGAGGAAAATCACAAATGGGGCCATATCGTTGAACGTGGGCCGGGTAATACGGCGGCTGTAGGAAAAATTGGCCGAGTGCCGGTCGTTGAAGGTTCGGGACAGGAAAAAACTCGGAAAAAAGTTGCCATACTGCCGGTCTACAATGTCGGGTCGTTCAGCCGCGCCGAGGTTGGAGTTGGTGTATTCGTAGCGCAGGCCGAATTTCATATCCGACTTGCCGTCCAGTTTCACATCGAAGGCCGTGTATACTGCCCCTATGCTTTCTTCGAGGCGGTATTGGGCAGTGAGGGAGGGGTCGTTCACGGGGGCGCCGTTTTCGATCCTCGATACGGTCACGTCGTTGTTGAAGCGGGAGAGCGTGCCTTTTATACCGGATTCCATTTTGAGTTTTTCCGAAAATTGTTTGGTATAATCCAATTTACCCACCCCCACTTTTATGGGCGTGACTTTGCCGCTGAACGTCTGTTCTTCGAAGAGGAAATTACCCGATCCATCGGCGTAGTCGATCCGGTAATTGGTCGGGTTATTATCCCGGTAGCGCAGGTAGTCGGCGTCGAAAGTCAGGGATTCTCCTTCGCGGAAGGTATGCTGAAGGTTGAGGTTGGCGCCGAAGTGCTTCCAGTGGTTTATTTCGTCGTTGTCGATGGTGAGCAGCGTATCGGGAATGCCGTCGAGGGAGATCGTGGACCGGTTGAGCGCGTCCATGCTCCAACGGTTGTCATAGGCGGACAGGAGGGCGCCGACCACGGTTTTTTTGCCCAGTTCGAGATCGAAACCGAGGCGGGCCTGGTGGTTGCGCTGGACGGGTTCGCGGTCGGTGCGGGTGTCCGTCCGGATGGTTTGTCCGTTCAGCGCCACCTGCCGGTCGATGCTGAACACCTGTTCCTGGGCAAAACGGCCGAATGAATAGTCGCCGTAAAGGTTAAAGTAATTATTGCGGTAGTTGAAATTGCTCCCTGCCGATGCGACGGTGCCGCGGCCAAAGCCGCCGGAGAACGTATATGAGCCGTTGAATCCGTGATCGCCGGTTTGTTTCATTACGATATTGATGTAGCCCGCGTTTCCTTCAGCGTCGAAATTGGCCGGAGGCGTGGTGATCAGTTCGATTTTTTCGATGTTGCCCGACGGCATGCCGGCCAGCATTTGCACCACCGCATCGATGGGCATACGGTTGATCTTGCCGTTGATCATCACCACCACGCCGTCTTTACCGGCCAGGGAAAGAGCGTTGTTCTGCCGGTTGACGATTACGCCCGGCGAACGCGCCAGCACATCCAGCGCCGTGGCGCCGGCAGACGTAATGCTGCCCTCTACGTTGACTACCAGGCGGTCGATCTTTTGCTCGAACAGCGGTTTTTTGGCCACAATCGACACTTCTTTCAAATGTTCTGCGTCTTCCAGCATAACGATCTGACCAAGGTCTTTTATGGGAATGTTGTTTTTTAATTCAAAAACGGTGGAATAGTGCTCCCGGAAGCCCAAAATAGAGACGGCCACCAGGTAATTGCCGGACGGGATGTCTTTGATCCGGAATATGCCGTCATTGCCGGACAATTCGCCTTTCATAAGGCTGCTGTCAGCGGCATGGAGCAACAGGACAGTGGCAAAAGGCAACGGCGCTTCTTGTTCGTCGGACAGGATTCCAGTGATCTGGGATTGGGCTGGCAGGTTTGACAGAAAAACGGAGCCCATCAAGAGGCTCAGGATAGATTTTCGCATAGTTTTCAGTTTGGCAATGAAATTTGAGTACAAACCTAATCCAATCCGGCGATGCATGAAAATCTTTTTTTAGCCGCGCAAAAGATAATTTCACGATTCCACTTTTTCCCAGGGCCGGGCGACAACGGGTTTATTCTTTACCTTTGCGGGGCTTTCAGCCACTTATGGGCAACATCTTCCTCTCCCTCTACGACTTCTTCGCCAAAAGACGCGGCTTACTCTATGCCCTCGTCGTATGCGCCTTTGCCGGTACGACTTACCTGGCTTCCCGGCTACGCCTGGAAGAAGATATCGCCAAAGCCCTGCCGGCCGACGCCAAAACGGCCCGGTTCGGTGATGCGCTCCGGAATTCCAAATTCCTGGAAAAGATCATCGTTACCATTTCCCAGACCGACACCAGCGCGGCGCCCAACCCCGAACGGCTGATCGAAACCTGCGAAACGTTTGTTGCGCTGGCCGATTCGGCGCTAAAGCCGTACATCGCATCCATCCAGTACAAAGCCGACGACGACGCCGCGCTGCAATTGCTCGATTTCCAGCTCGAATACCTGCCCGTTTTTCTCGATACATCCGATTATGCTGCCATAGACCGGCTTAT
>JAKLJF010000057.1:13811-14160 GCA_023151335.1 Thermoanaerobaculia bacterium
CCTGGCTGGGCATGCGCACATACCAGGATTTCCAATACGACGAAAACTATGAACTGTACGACGGCTATGTGATGACCCGCGACAGGCGGCACCTGGTACTGTTTATCCTGCCGGCATATCCGACCACCGAGACGATCAATAATGAGAAACTCGTAGAGGGGTTACGAAGACTGACTGGTTCACGCCGTCTGACAGACGGCGTTACGTTCTTCGGCGCCACCGCCGTCGCCGTGGGCAATGCCGTGCAACTTCGGGCCGATACCGCCCTGACCCTCAGCATCACCGTCGTATTGCTGCTGGCGCTGCTCTGGTGGTTTTTCCGGCGCAAACGCGTGCCCGTGCTCATGAT
>JAKLJF010000580.1 GCA_023151335.1 Thermoanaerobaculia bacterium
CACAGATTTTACACAGATTTTTTGCGCAGATTTTACGCAGAATTATGATAGTTCAACTGAATACCAGTATAAAAACCGGTCTTATGAAAACCGACATATTACTTCCTGCCCTCTTCCTCCTCGCCGCCGCTCTGCCCGCCCAGGAACCTGTCCCGAATACGCCGGGGAAAGGCGTGGCGCCCCTCGACGCTCATCGCTCTTCGCTCATCACTCATCACTCCGTAAGGGCCGTCGTCGTCGGCATCTCCGACTATCAGGATCCCGCCATCCCCGACCTGCGCTTCGCGCACCGCGACGCCGGGGCCTTTGCCGATTTTCTGCGCTCGCCCGCCGGCGGCTCGTTGGATAATGACCACCTGGAGGTACTGATCAACGAGCAGGCCACCGCCGGACGTGTCGCCGAGGCCCTTGACGGCCTGCTCGAACAGACAAAAGAAGGTGACCGGGTCATCCTCTATTTTTCCGGGCATGGCGATGTGGAACGGAAGACCGTCTCGCAGCCCGGCTTTTTGCTTTGCTGGGATGCGCCTTCTCGGGTGTACATGGGCGGGGGAACCTACTCGCTGGCTTACCTGCAGGAAATTGTCGCCACTTTGTCTACGCTGAATAAAGCAAAAGTTGTGGTCATCACCGATGCCTGTCATGCCGGCAAACTCGCGGGCAGCCAAATCGGCGGGGCACAACTCACCGCGGCCAGCCTCGCCCGGCAGTTTTCAAACGAAATTAAAGTCCTCTCCTGTCAGCCGGGCGAGTACAGTCTTGAAAGCGAACAGTGGGGCGGCGGGCGCGGCGTGTTCAGTTACCACCTGGTGGATGGCCTGTTCGGACTGGCCGACCGCAACGGCGATCAGACCGTGACCCTTGGCGAACTTGACCGTTATCTCGAAGACCGCGTGACCGTCGAGGCCGCTCCGCAAAGCCAGGTACCGATGTTGCTCGGCAACAAAACCGAGCGGCTGGCAAGGGTAAATGCCGCTATTTTGGCCGATTTGCAACGATACAAGTCGGGACAACTGCCCGCCTTCAACCCGGTGGAACAGCGGGGTTTGGAGGAAGAAGTATTGGCAGGGGTAGATTCGAACATCCTGGAGATTTACGGGGCGTTCAAACTGGCCGTACAGGAGAAACGGTTTTTTCCCGCCCCGGTGAAGTCGGGGGAACCATCGGCTCCCGGATGTGCAGAGGATTACTATAACCGACTCATGCAGGTGGAGGCGCTGGCGCCGCTGCGTGGCGCGATGAAGCGGAATTATGCGGCAGCCTTGCAGGACGACGCGCAGCAGGCGCTGAACGCTATACTGAAAAACGAGATTGGGGAATACAACCTGTCGAACTATAAAAAACGGTTAAAATATATCAACTATCCCGCTTATCTGGAAAGGGCGGCCGAGTTGTTGGGCGCCGGCCATTATATGTATCCTGCATTAAAAGCCCGGCATTACTTTTTTAAAGGTTTTGTGACCGCGCTCCGGGAAGAAACTACGGGCAACTATGAATACAGAATTGATACAAATATCATGAAATGTTACCAGGAAGCCCTGAAATGGCAGTCAGACTTTCCACATGCCTATTGGCAAATGAGTATTTATTGCGACAACAGGGATTCTGCAAAATTATATGCCCGAACCGCGGGAAACTTAGCGCCCGGCTGGATTAAGCCCTATACCATGCTGGCAGCGATATACAAAAACGAAGAGAACAACGAAAAATCGGACAGTCTTTTTCAGATTGCATTACAATTGGATTCGGCTTCGGCCATCGTATGGTTCGAGTATGGGCAGCTCATGTACTCCTGGGAACGCCCCTTCGATGCAATACCCATTTTTCAAAAAACCGTTGAGTTGGAGCCTGCGTTTGTGGCCCCGTATATCAGTCTGGGTCAATGTTATACAGAATTGCGGCAGTACCTGCAGGCTGAAAAAATGTTCGAAAAAGCGATTGCCCTGGACTCTGTCAATATCGAAGCCTGGTATCGTTTCGCAGATGTGTGTATGCATTCGCACCAATGGTCGAAAGCGGAACAGGCGCTTTTACAGGTTGTCGGCCTGGCGCCGGGACACAGATATTATACACACCTCGCTTTTCTATATAAACTTTCAGGAAATTTGAAGGAACAGGAACGTATTTACGCCATGCTTTATAAACGGGACACGTCCAGGGATCTTTCTAAAATGTATGCCGGATTAAATCTCCTCAAATTTTATCTGGAAACCGGCCGCGTTAGTGAAGCGGACAAATTGGAAAAGGAAATCGTAACGATGTTCGACTCAACTGAAATCGCCCCGACGGTCTATCTGGAGACCGGCTCCGTCTTCATGGAGTCGGGGCAATTTTCAGAAGCGGAAAAGTATTTCCAACAGGTATTGAAAATAACGACTAAAAGTGCCTGGCTTTATTACCGGATGGGCTTAAATTACCTTTTAGCCAACCGTTTTGACGAAGCGGAAAAAAGTTTAAAAATGGCCGCCACGTTTGAAGACAGTTATTTTCAAAAATTTGCAATAGCTGATTTAGGTTTACTATACAGAAAAACCGGACGTTTGAACGAAGCGGAAGAAGTCTCCGGAAAGGTGTTGGAGGATATACCATACCTTGCCCAGGCAAATGCCAACATGGCTGCCCTCGCTGCCCGGCGCGGGCAATACGCGGAAGCTTTTACTTACATTGAAAAGATTTTCTCCACGAACGTCTGGTGGGAACTCATTTACAAATATTTTGAAGAACCCGACCTGGCGCCGCTCAGAGAACTACCCGAATGGAAAGCGCTGATGAAAAAATATTTTCCCGATCAAGATAAAGATTGATTTTAGTTAAAACTTTGAGTAAATTATTCTTTAATATTGAGTAATTTTGCTCAATACTTTGAATAAATTATATTTTGTGTTTCAAAGACCTCACTTTCAAACGCTTGCGAAACGGCTGGAAGAGCCCCGTGCAGTCATTCAAGTGCTTGCCGGGCCGCGACAGGTGGGCAAAACCACCCTCGTTGGCCAGTTGCTTGAGGCAAGCAGTGTGCCGAGCCACAGCGTTTCCGCCGACGGCATAGCCAACGCCAACACCGCATGGCTCGAACAGCAGTGGGAAACAGCCCGCGTGAAATGCCGCCAATCAGGGGCGCCGGAGTATATACTGGCAGTGGACGAAATACAAAAAATCCCAAACTGGAGCGAGACGGTCAAAGCCAATTGGGACGCCGATACACGCTCAGGAACGCCGCTGAAAGTCGTTTTACTGGGCTCGTCGCGGTTGCTGTTGCAGCAGGGACTGACCGAATCGCTCGCCGGGCGTTTTGAACTTACCTACATCGGGCATTGGTCGCTGACGGAGATGCAGGCCGCGTTCGGTTTTTCCGGCGAACAATTTGTCTGGTTCGGCGGCTACCCCGGTACGGCACGATTAATCACCGACGAATTTCGCTGGAAAAAATACGTCGCCGACGCCCTCATCGAACCCAGTATTTCCCGCGACATCCTCTCGCTGACCCGCGTGGACAAACCCGCCCTGTTGCGACGTTTGTTCGAAGTCGGCTGCGTTTTTTCGGGCCAGGTACTTGCCTTCAATAAAATACTCGGCCAGTTGCTCGATGCCGGAAATGCCACCACCCTGTCGCATTACCTGACCTTGCTCGATTCAGCGGGACTGCTGGCTGGCTTGGAAAAATTCTCGGGCAACGTCATCCGGCAACGGCAATCCAGCCCGAAATTTCAGGTGCATAACACGGCGCTGCTCGCCGCCCAAATGCCGGAAACGTTTGCCGAAGTCACTGCAATTCCGGAAAAATGGGGGCGCATCGTTGAATCGGCAGTAGGCGCCCACTTGCTCAACCATGCCCGACAGGAAGGATTTCGGTTATATTACTGGCGGGAAGGCAACGACGAAGTTGATTTTGTGCTGCAACACCGGGGCAAAACCCTCGCCATCGAAGTAA
>JAKLJF010000581.1 GCA_023151335.1 Thermoanaerobaculia bacterium
AGTTTGAGCCATTGCACCCAGGCGGCCTGCACCTTGCCGCCGGCTTGCAACCAGCACAGATCCTGTCCGTTTACCCGAATAGGGAAGTCGCTTGCCGAGGCGCTGACCGTCACCTGGACCGGGATCGAATGGTTGGCCGGGAAAAGTGTCTGGCGATATCCGCTTTCGTCTAAAGCGTAGCGTACAGGAATTAATATAGTGAGATCATTGCCGTCGCTCCGCCGCTCGTGAAAGGTATAGTAATAACCCAGCGGCAATTGCAGCAGGGTGCGTGTGGCTCCGGAAGCGGCGATGCGGCCTAACATTTCCCGGACGGGCAATATCTTGTTATTGGAACAAAACAGCAGCGAGTCGCCGCGGTGCAGCAGAACGGTGTAATCTTTTGTCGCCTGGATGGCTAAAATATCGCCCCGGTTTGCCGGGCCGTTTTGTCCGGTCGCGGCGGCATCCAGTATAGCGCGCTCCTGACGCGCCCAAGCGAGCGCATCCGCTTCCTGCCCGGACAGATAATCGGCGATCTGGGCGGCATATTGTTGCAGCAGTGCCGTATCTTTGTAGCCGCGGTCGGCGCTGATAGCCACCGCGAGCAATAAAGCTCCGGCCAGGAGGTACAGGAGCAGGCGTTTAATCATAATATGCCGAGAATAATTCAACCGCCCGGAATCAGGTTCGGGCGTAGTCAGTTAAATCAGGGGGCAATAAACGGCATTTTTGCGCCGTACAAAAGTAGTAGAACAAAGTTTACGCCAATAGTAAATCGGGGATGAAAAATTCCCGCACAAAAAAAACTGCAAACCGCTCTGCCGCCTGTTTCCCAAAAGGGAAAGGGAGGAAAGTCCGGACAACACAGAGCGCCGCGCCACCTAACCGGTGGGGCCCCGTCCCGAGGACTCGGGTCGGGGTACAGACAGGGTCACAGAAAATAACCGTCCCGAGTCCTCGGGATAAGGGTGAAAACGTGCGGTAAGAGCGCACGGCGCCCCGGTGCAAGCTGGGACGCGGATAAACCTCGCGGGTTGAAATGCCACGTATACCTTGCGCCTTTCGGGGCGTGCGTTGCTCGCGTATCACATTCGTGTGGCAAGGGGGGTAGGCAGCGCAGAACCCTGCCGTGAGGCATGGGTCCAGATAAATGGCAGAGGCCACCCCCAACCCCCTCAAGGGGGAGTGGGCGGGGGAACAGAATCCGGCTTACAGGTTTGCAGTTTTTTTTGTTTTTCAACTTATTTTCACCCCAAAAACAGTCATGCCGCGACCTTCGTACCACCGCTTGCCCCTTTTTGCCTTTTGTACACTTGCCCTCTGCTTTTTCTCTTTTACGCACATGCCCAAACCCACTCGCATCGTCTTTTTCGGCGACAGCATTACCGAGGCCGGCGTCAATCCGGGCGGATATATCGCTCAAATGCGCGACTCGCTGTCCGCCCGCAACCAGGCCGCCAACTATGAGCTGCTCGGCGCCGGCATCGGCGGCAACAAGGTGTATGATCTCTATCTCCGCCTCGAATCCGATGTGCTGGAAAAACGCCCTGACCAGGTGTTCGTCTGGATCGGCGTGAACGACGTGTGGCACAAAAAAACGCACGGCACCGGCACCGATGCCGACAAATTCGAACGTTTTTACACCGCCCTGATCAAAAAAATGCAAGCCCAGGGTATCCGGCTCACCCTCTGTACGCCCGCCTGCGTGGGCGAAAAGACCGACTGCACCAATACCCTCGACGGCGACCTGAACCACTACGCCAATATTATCCGCCGCCTGGCCAAAACGTACAACTGCGGTCTGTGCGATTTCCGGGAAGCGTTTTTGAATTATAACCTGAAAAACAACCCCCAAAACGCCGAAAAAGGCATCCTGACCACCGACGGGGTACATTTGAATGAAAAAGGAAATGCGCTGGTGGCGGAGATGATGCTGGAGTTTTTGTAAACTTGTACATTGCACATTGGTCATTGGCCATTGAACATTTCAAAAATTATAAATTAAAAGTTTGAAATGTTCAATGACCAATGTTCAATGACCAATGTTCAATGACCAATGTTCAATGTTCAATGACTACCCCAGGCCACGGCCCGCTGCCTTGCCGTCCCCAGCCCGTCTATCCCCAGTTCCACCACATCGCCCGGCCGCAGGTAGCGCGGCGGCTTGAGGCCCATGCCCACGCCGGAAGGGGTGCCGGTGGAGATGACGTCGCCCGGCAGCAGGCTCATGAACTGGCTGAGGTAGCTCACCACCTGCGGGATGTTGAATACAAAATCGGCCGTGGTGGAATCCTGCATCGTTTCGCCGTTCAGTTTTAGCCACAGCCGCAGCTGGTGCGGGTCGGGAATTTCGTCTTTGGTGGCCATAAAGGGGCCGAGGGGCGCGAACGTGTCGGCGCTTTTGCCTTTCACCCACTGGCCGCCGCGCTCCAGTTGAAAGGCGTGTTCGCTGTAGTCGTTGTGCAGGGCATAGCCAGCCACGTAATCCAGGGCTTCGGCTTCCGATACATAACTGGCCCGTTTGCCGATCACCACGGCCAGTTCCACCTCCCAGTCGGTTTTTTCCGAACCCCGCGGAATGACCAGGTCGTCGTCGGGGCCGCAGAGGGCGCTGGTGGCTTTAAAAAAGATGACGGGTTCTTTGGGCACTTCCATGCCGCTTTCGGCGGCGTGGCGGGCGTAGTTCAGGCCGATGCAGATCAGTTTGGACGGGCGGGCGATGCAGCAGCCGAGGCGGGCGCCGGGCGGAATGACCGGACATTCTTTTTCATGCAAGGCCAGCCACTGCCGGAGCCGGTTCAGGCCGCCGGAGCCGAAAAACTGTTCGGTATAATCTTGCCCGAAGGCGCTGACGTCGATGCGGGCGCCGCCGGGCAACTGAAGTCCCGGTTTTTCCTGACCCGGCGGACCAAAACGTATCAATTTCATACTTATGGTACCAGTTTTATAAAGCCGCCGTCGATGGGGTAATCGCAGCCGGTGATAAAAGCCGCTTCGTCCGAGCACAGGAACAGGGCCAGGGCAGCCACTTCGTCCGGCGTGCCCATACGGCCGATGGGTTGGGTTTTGGCCAGTTTTTCAAACATTTCGGTTTCCCGTCCGGGGTAGTTTTTAGCCAGGTAGGCATCGACAAAAGGCGTATGTACACGCGCCGGCGAAATACTGTTGCAGCGGATGTTGTGCTGAATATAGTCCAGCGCCACCGAATAGGTCATGGTGAGCACGGCGCCTTTGGTCATGCTGTAGGCGAAGCGGTCGGGGATACCCACCGAGGCTACAACGGAGGCGATGTTCAGGATCACGCCGCCGCCGTTGGCTTTCAGGTGGGGAATGGCGGCGTACAGACAGTTGTACACCCCTTTTACATTCACCCGGAACAGGCGGTCAAATTCGGCTTCGGGCGTGTTTTCCAGGTTGCCCACGAAACCGATGCCGGCGTTGTTCACCAGGATGTGGATGGGATGTTCCTGCTGAATGGCGCTGATTAGTTCGATCACACCGGGCTGGTCCGATACGTCGCACACATGCGCCTGCGCCTGTCCGCCCGTCACGCGGATCTCGTCGACGGTTTCCTCCGCAGCGCCGTCCTGAATATCAAGCACATGAACAAATGCGCCCCGTGCAGCAAAGAGGCGGGCAATACTTTTACCGATGCCGCTGCCGGCGCCGGTGACGATAGCAACTTTGTTATCTATTCGAAACATAATTTTTAATGTGGTCAATGTGGTCAATGTGGTCAATGTGGTCAATGTGGTCAATGTGGTCAATGTGGTCAATGTGATCACATTCATCACAATGCCCGGTCCAAATGTACATATCCGCCATCTACCGAAACCCACTGCCCGGTCGTATGCGCCGAACGGTCCGAAAGTAGAAATACCACGGTAGCAGCGATCTCTTCGGGGGTGGTCATCCGGCGTTCCAGGGGGATCCGCGCGGTAAT
>JAKLJF010000582.1 GCA_023151335.1 Thermoanaerobaculia bacterium
GCCTGGGCGCGGGTGAAAGGCGATATGGGAAACGCCCTGGAATTGCCGCTGAAGACGAACAGGACTTTCACGCGTGTACTTCGATTTTTTCGTTCAACATGGCCATAAAATGCTCCAACCGCAATTGGAAAGACTCGTGCCGGTTGAAATCGCCGGCTTCGAACACCCATTCGCCGTCGCGCTGCCGGTAACGGCCCGGCACGCCGTCCACCAGCATCTGATAGGGGTCGGATTGGCCAAAAATGCACTGCATTTCATTGACCAGATACCGGCCGTCTTCTGTTTCGAAAAGGTCGACAGCCTGCGATAAAAATTGCCGTTTATCGGTTGCCCACCGGATAAAATCAAAAAGCTGCAGCGGCGGATTGTCGTAACCCTTCAGCAGGCTTCCGCTGGCCATTTCCCCCTTTTTCAGTTTTTTATGAGCAAAATATGAATCGCCTATGCGCACGCAACGCCATTCGAAAGCGTGCGGGATATACTCCTGAAGGATCACAAAGTCTTTTTGCACCTCGGTGCGCAGGTGCGCGTACAATTGCAGTTTGGCTTTCAGTTCGCCGGGATTCAACAGCTTTTTCAATACCCGGCCCAGGAATCCTTTTTTGCGCCATTTCGGCCCGACATTCAGCGTGGCGCCTTTGCCGGAGAAAACATTGCGTACGTATTCGGTTGCCGCGTCGCGTGTTTTTAGAATATGGACGCCGCTGCCCCCCCCGCCGATACTGGTTTTGCCCACGAGGGGTATGTTGGCCGCTTCCAGGAATTTCAGGGCCTCCGCCTCATAATAAAAAACCCAGGTTTTCGGATGCGGTATGTGATTGGCTTCCAGCCAGTACGACAGGTATTTTTTATTTTCATACACCTGAATTTCTTCCAGCGAAGGATAGATCGGGATACCCAGCACCGTGTGCAAAATGGTGATGCGTTCGTCGAACATCACGCGGAAAGGCGTGGTCCAGCCCGGCGGCGTGGCGAGCATACCGTCGAAGCGGCCGCTGCGCATTTGTTCCAGCCAGTCGGCGCGCGTAATATCGACGACTTCCCACTCGATCTGGCCGGCGTATTCGGCGCAGGCGTGCTCCCAGAGGATATGATCGTCGGGGACTTCATTTTGCAGTATGGCAAAGCGTAATTTTTGCATAGCAGAGTGTTTAGATTGGTTTATGAGGGTTTATGGGGGTTTATGGGGGTTTATGGGGGTTTAGAGGGTGATTAAAGGAGAGACCACAACCAGTCGAGCAGATGTTCGAGACCGACCAATTGTGCGGCTACCGGTTTTAACCGGTGTTGATAGAAGTGGTAGACGCCCGGATGATCTTTGACCATTTTGATGATTTTGGCTTTCGCCATAAATTTGACGTCGCGTTTATTGGAGCTGAAAATCCGGTTCAGGACGTGTTCCCGGTCGGCTATTTCGTACTTGTATGCTTCATCGCCGTCCCCGAAATCCAGCACACGCAAGTTGTTGTCGCGCATCCATTGGGCCATAAAGTGTATGAGGGCCTTTCCCGGGCTGAACTTCCAGAAGCCCGGATGGAAGGTAGTGGAATGATGGATGAGGGAGCCGGCTTCGCGGAGCCCTACTACGAACCCTATTCTTTTCTGTTCCACCTTTACGGAAAAACGCACCAGTAGCCCATCCCGGCACCAGGCCTGAAGGCAATCGAGTAAAAATTGCCGCCGCGCCGGATCCCGGAAATCGGAGGGGGTAGGAGTGTCGGTCCAGCGCAATACATGCGCATTGCAGAACTCATTTGCCCAGTTTTCCAGGTCGGTATCGTCGGTTAGTACTTCGAATTCGGCGTTGGCCTGGTTTTTTAGTTTGTTCACACGGTAGCGGTGTTCCCGGGAGCCGTTAATTCGATTATAGAGGGCTTCGGGCGTTTCCGCTTCAGCAATTGGGCAAACAGAATAACCAAAGTTGGACCAAAACAACCCACTGGCACGCCCGGCTGCTTCCAGAGCCGGCATATAAGTTGCCCATGCCGGTTGATTGTTCAGGATAAGCGACCATTTCTCCCGGCGTGCCATTTCCATAAAACAGGTAAAGAAATCTCTCACGGCGTCGGGCGAACAGGTACGGTCAATCACAAAAAAGTTCGCATCGGTTTTCAGGTCGCTTAAAAAAGAACAAACGCCTTTGTGCTCTTGCAACAATACCGCGCCAATCAGTTGATTGGCCTCTAAGCATTGAAAAACGACCGTATTGCGCGATGATTTGCCGGCAAAATACTGCAGGAGTTGCGGGGCCTGGAAAGGCGATCGCTCCGGGCTGTTGCGCCATAAAACGGCATATTTTTCCCAAAAATCATTTTCGGGGCGACCTTGTGAAATTGTAAAGCTCCTGTTCATATTTGCAGGGCAATTGTTGTATTTGATTTGTATGCTGCTATCCGGCCCGGATATCAGGTGAGGAAAAAAGACAAATCAGGCAGGTTCTCCTGCCAAACTGCCTGGCTCAGCCCATTGAAGCTGAGCACTGAAGACAGTAGCACAGAGACCTTACCGAGTAGGTTGCGATAAGCCGGTTTGAGTTTGTTCTGGTAGAGGGAATAAATTTTTTGGTGCTCCCGCACCGCTTTGATAAAATGTGTTTTCGCGATAAACGCCAGGTTGTATTTACCTGAAATAAAAATGCGCCGCAACACCTGATCCTTACTGGCAACGTAGTATTTGTACGCTTCGTTCCCGTCGCCGAAATCGAGTATCCGCAGGTTGTTTTCTGCCATCCACTGGGTGATGAAATAGATAAGCGCGCGGCCGGGGCTGCAATGCGCATAATCGGGATGAAAGGTGGGGGCGTGGTAGATCAGGGTTTCTTCCTCGAGTAGCCCTACCATAAACCCGATCCGTTTTTCTCCTACGCGAAGCGCGAATCGCACCAGCACTTTGTCGGCATACCAGGCGCGCAGGCAGTTTTTCAAAAATTCGCGCCGTTTGGGGTCGCGGTAAGCCGATGGGGTAGGGGTAGGCGCCCAACGCGCCACGTGCGCATCGCAAAACTCGTCGGCCCAATGATCCATATCGGCGTCATCGGTCAGCACTTCAAAAGTGCCGTTTTCCTGTTTGACGAATTTGTTGACTTTATAGCGGGTATTCCGCGAAGCGCTCACCTCTTTGTACAAGGCTTCCGGCGTTTCACCGGCAGCCACCGGGCACACCGAGTAATCGATCTGCATGGAATACAGGGAGCTGGAACGCAGGATATCTTCCAAAATGCCCGAATAGGTTGCCCAAGCCGGAAAGTGGTTGAGCATGAGGGTCATTTTTTCTTTTGTTGCCTGCTCAATGAAGCCCTCGAAAATACGCCGCATCATGTCTGGTGTGCAGTCGCGATCCAGCAGGAAAAAATTGGCGTCGGTTTTCAGGTCGCTCAGGAAGGTGTAATACCGGTTTTCGCGTTTAAACATGGCTGCCGCTAACAGCTTGTCTTTGTCATAGCACTCGAAAACGGCCAGACCATCGTGTATCAGACTGGTGAAATATTGCACGATATGCGGCGATTGAAAAGCCGAACGGTGCAGGCTGCGTTCCCAAAGTTGCGCGTACCGGCTCCAGAAATCCGCATCGGGGATGTGGTAGAGGATCGAGCATTTCATACGATTTGATTTGAAGTGGCGTGTGCAGATACTTGCGAGGCGGCGGCCCAGGCGGCAGCCACCGAACAGTAATGAATGGTCTTTTCAATAGCATTCGGCGCGGGAGCGTTCCTGTCTAAAAACGACGCCAACCCGGACAGCGATAATTCGGGATAATTGCCCGGCCCAATCTCGCGCATCAGGTCGGCGTAATAGCGGGAAAACCAGGTTTCCACGGCGTTCGAGTCGCCGGTTTCCCGCCGGAAAAATTTTTGCCGGGCTACCTTGGCCAGCAGCAGGGGGCGGCGCCAGGGTTCCAGTACGTCGGCGGGGCT
>JAKLJF010000583.1 GCA_023151335.1 Thermoanaerobaculia bacterium
GAGTTCGACGGTGCTGACCTGGTCGTACAGGCCCATGATGACTTTTTTGGTCACCTCGATGATGTTGACGTAGCTGGTGTCCAGCCCGTAGCAGAGTTTGCGCAGGCGTGCCGTGATTTTGTCGAAAGACACGTCCTCTTTGCGTCCGGAGCGTTTGATTACATGCATGATTAGTGATTCTGTTTTGACTTCAGTTTTCGAGTATGTTTGATAGTTTTGATAGTTCGAAGTTTGAAGTTACCCTCTTTTTTTACTTCCCTTCACGCGGTTTTGGGCCAGTAAAGGCGCTGATTTGGCCGGCTTTGCAAACCGGTTGTCATGGGGCATCTGGGCGTCCTTTTTGGCCACCCGTTTACTCGGCGCTTTCGTAGTTTTTTTTGTCATGGCATTCGTTTTTAAATACTAAAAGTGATATCCCACACCCGCGGCAATCGCCCGGCTGTTTGCCGATAACTGCCCCAGAAACTGCCCGTTTTCGTCGGTCAGGATGATTTTTGAAATATCGGACAGGCCGTGCAGGTACGACACAAACACCGTGACCGGGCCGATATGTCCGTTCAGCCGGGCCGACAGACCCAGGTCGGCGTCGTTGAACAGGTTGTTGTCTTTGGTGCTCGTCCAGTCGATTACATCGCCGTAGCGGATGGATTCGCCCGCCTGCCACGACAAATAGGGCCCAACGGCGATGCCGAGGTATTGGAGCGGCCGGAATTCGATTTGTGGTATAAAGTCAATGTAACTGACCTTATGGTCGATGCGCCCCCGGTACGATGCGAACTGGCCGTCCAGCACAATCAAAGTTCCGCGGGTTTCAAAATAAAATCCCCGCTGCGAAAACTGCACGTCGCCCTGCACGGCCCAGCGCTCCGTAAAAGCATAGCGCGCGTTAGCGCCGGCGAAAAAGCCCGCGCGGAATTTGGCGTCGAGTACGTCAGGGTCGGGTTTTATGGTGGCGAATATGGGGCCGGCCTGCAGGCCGATGGAGAAACGGCTGTCCTGGCCGTGCAGGGACAGGGTGAATAATATAGTTGTTATGAAGGTGATTATTTTCAACATTGTTAAATAAGTATATTTTGGTGTTATAAATTCCTGGTATTGATCACGTTTACGAAACTTTAAAAGTTTCGTAAACGTCAGTTTGAGCACGTTTACGAAACTTTTAAAGTTTCGTAAACGTCAGTTGGTCTATCTGGTATTCCTGTTCAATCAGGATAAAATACATCCCGTTTTCCCAGTTAGTCGTTTCTATATCAGTTTGCTGGCCGGTAGCCGGCAGTAACAATCTCATGCGCCCAAGCGTGTCAAAAATCCGGATTTGCCGGGCCGGTTTCCCGTCATTGGAGCGAAGCGTCAGCCGGTCGTGTACCGGGTTCGGAAAAACCGACCAGTTCGCAAATCTCGTGTCAGGGGTCTTCGTGTCCGTCAGCATATCGAGCCGGTATTGGCTGAAAAAGCGCCAGATTTCCTTGCTCGCGCTAAAATCCTGGTTAGTGACGCCAATGGGAAACAACTGGCCGGGCCAGGTGTGGCCGCCGCCGATCACTTTGTAATGCTCTACCGTGCTGCCGTTGAGGCCGCCTGTGTACAGGTAGTGTTCGGCGGTGCAGCCGTCCGAGGTATTGGTATTCGGTACCGGGGTGATGACCGGGGTCGGATTACATTGATTTTTCTGCACCCAGGCGTCCACCAGTGTGGGGATGGCAACCGTACCCAGCACCACAGAACCGTTGTACGGTACCGTATTGTCGGCGGTGCCGTGTATTTCCATTACCGGCACGGGGCGCGGCGGGTTGCAGGCGTCGAGTTTCTGCGGGGTCATGCTGCCGGTTACCGAGGCGATGGCGGCGATTTTGTGGCTCAGTTCGCAGGCGAGCGAGTAGCTCATAAAGCCGCCGTTGCTCATACCGGTGCTGTAAATGCGGTTGGGGTCGATGTTATAGGCTGCGCGCAACGTATCGATCAGGTTGGAGAGGAATGCCACATCGTCCACAGCCGACAAGCCGCCGAGTACATTCCAAAAACGGTTTCCCATATTGTTGGCCGTGCCGTTGGGATGTACGATCAGGAAGTTGGCCGTGTCGGCTATGGGGCGGAAGTCGCCGTAGAACTCCTGCTGTGCGGCAAAGGAGGCATAGCCATGCAGGTTCAGCACCAGGGGCACGGCGGTGCTGCCGTTGTACATCGCGGGGATGTACAAACGGTAGTCGCGGGTAAGGCCGCCGCTTTGGATCGTGCCGGTCACCGTGGTTTGGGCGGTGGCCGAACCGAGCGTTAACAGGCAGAGGATGATGGTGATGATACGCATAGAAAGTGTGTGTAAATCAATCGTGACAGCTCCGTTTCCGTCGCTTCCAGTTTCTCCCGCGCCTGCAATCGTTCCATCAGGCGCAGCCGTTCCTCAATCAACCCTTGTTTTTGTGTTCAAAGTTTGAAGTTCAAAGTTCAAAGTACGCACGCGACCCACTTCAAACTTTGAACTTCTGACTAAACTAAGCCGCCGAATCGTCCTGTACGCCTGCTTCCGGCGCATTTTTTTTCACCGACTCGATGCCGTTGTCGCGGGAGGCTTCGCTTTCGTACATCTGGCTGGAACCGACTACCTGACCATTGCTGGCCTTGAGGTTGAAATAGAATTTGCCGTTGGAGGAAGTGAGGCGCTCAAAGCGGGCGTCGTCCTGGGAGTTGGTGCGTACCGATTCGACGCCGGCGGTGCAGGACGCCTTGGCGGCGTAGCCCTGGCTGGTCAGGATCACCTGGCCGTTAGTGGCCAGCAGGTTGAACTGATAGTCGCCGTTGGCGCGTTTGGAAATCACGAATTTGCCCATGATTGGTATTATTTTGTGAATGAATAAGGTTCGGGATGTGGTTTAGAGGGTTTAGAGGGTTTAGAAGGTTTAGAAGGTTTAGAAGGTTTAGAGAGTTTCTAAACCCTCTAAACCTTCTAAACCCTCTAAACCCCTTAAAATTCCGCATCGGTCGTAAACACCTGTTCTTCGCGTTTGGCCATGACGCCGGCTTTCTGGTAGTCGCCGACACGTTTTTCAAAGAAGTTGGTTTTGCCCTGTATGGAGATCATATCCATCCAGGGGAAAGGGTTGGCGGTGCCGTACACTTTGGGGTTGCCGAGCGACAGCAGGAGGCGGTCGGCGCAATATTCGATGTACTGTCCCATCAGTTCGGCGTTCATACCGATGAGCGATACGGGCAGGGCGTCGGTGATGAATTCCTTTTCAAACACCACGGCCTCGGTAATGATGGCTTCCACCTCTTTGGGGTCGGGTTTTTGGTTCAGCATAGAATACAGCAGACAGGCGAAATCGCAGTGCATGCCTTCGTCGCGGCTGATGAGTTCGTTGGAGAAGGAGAGGCCCGGCATGAGGCCGCGTTTTTTTAGCCAGAAAATGGAACAGAAGGAGCCGGAGAAGAAAATGCCTTCCACGGCGGCAAAGGCGATCAGCCGGTGCGCGAAGGTGGGAGCGTTTTCGATCCACTTGAGCGCCCAGTTGCCTTTTTTGGATACGCAGTCGAGGTTTTGCAGGGCATGGAACAGAAAGTCTTTTTCTTTCGGGTCCTTAATATAGGTGTCGATCAGCAGCGAATACACCTCGGAGTGGATGTTCTCGATAGCGATCTGGAATCCGTAGAAACAGCGCGCTTCGGGGATTTGAATTTCGCGCATGAAGTTCAGCACCAGGTTTTCGTTCACAATGCCGTCGCTGGCGGCGAAGAAAGCCAGCACGTGTTTGATGAAGTGGCGTTCGTTGTCGTTGAGTTTGGTTTCCCAGTCTACCAGGTCCTGCACCAGGTCAATTTCTTCGGCGGTCCAGAAAGAGGCTTCGGCTTTTTTGTAACATTCCCACACTTTGTGATATTTGATCGGCAATAAAACAAAGCGGTTGGGGTTTTCC
>JAKLJF010000584.1:0-288 GCA_023151335.1 Thermoanaerobaculia bacterium
ATCCCGGCGCAGGCGGACGAGTTGTTTGTAATATTCGAAATGCTCGCGGTCGAAGCCGGCAGGGTCCACGGCTTTCAGGCCTTTTTGAATGTTGTTCCGGGTTTCCGGCTCGAACTTCAGTTCCGGCCACCACAGCGGTTTTCGGCAGTCGGGATCGTCGCTGCCCCACATGCCCATTTCGTCGCCATTCCAGATATGGGGAGCGCCCACATTGGTAAAGGCGTGCAGCAGGTAAAGCCGCACGCGCTGGTAGGTGTCCTGGTCGGGCTTGCCGGTTTTATACGCCGG
>JAKLJF010000584.1:298-3906 GCA_023151335.1 Thermoanaerobaculia bacterium
TCTCGGTCCTGAAGGAGATCCACGACCAGCTCGACGCGGCAGTCTTCGCCGCCTATGGCTGGCCGGCGACGCTGAGCGACGAGGAAATCCTGGCGCGCCTCGTCGCGCTCAATGCCGAGCGCGCGGCGGAGGAGGCGCGCGGCGTCGTGCGAGGCGGCGGTGTTCATCATCGCGTACCGGAAGGGTTTGTTCAGGCGTTTCCACTGAAAAAGCAGGCTGTCGGCAAATTGGCGGGCGTCGATGGCGTCGACGGTTTTGGCAAAAAAACCGCGGGCCGGCCGGTAGGCCTGGTAAAACATCACCGCGTCGAACATGTCGCCTTTGCAGTAAGGGACGGGATTCATCATACGGTCGGGCCATTTTTCCCACCAGATCTCGCCCACGAGGTAGGCATCCGGTTTGACAGCCTTGACTTCCCGGCGCAAATCGCGCCAGAACTGGAGGGGCACCTGGTCGGCTACGTCGAGCCGGTAGCCGTCGATGCCTTTCGAGGGGTCGCCGCCGGGCGCCAGCCAACGGCGCGTCACGGCGAAAATGTGCGTTTTAAAATCGGGGTGAATATTGCCTTCATAAGGAAGGCCCGACACGCGGGGTTTGGACACTTTTACTTTTTTGATTTCGGGCAGGCTGCTCACGTTGGCCCAACCCCGGTACCGGAATTCATTGCCGGGTGTGGCCGGATCGTCGAACGACAGGATTTCGTACCAATCCTTGTACACCGAGCGCTGCTGGTTTTTCAAAACATCCGTCCAGGCCCAGAATTCGGCGCCGGTGTGGTTCCAGGAGTAATCCAGCACCACGCGGATGCCGCGCCGGTGCGCTTCCTCCACGAGTTGGAGGAATAGTTTATCGGCGGCAGTCCATTTCCAGGTGGCCGGGTCGAGGGGGTTTTCCGCGGCTATAATTTTTTTATCGCCCTCGGGGTCGGGCCCGAAGTTGACGTCGATATGGTGGTAATTCCGGGCGTCGTATTTATGCGCGGAAGGCGCGTCGTTGAGGGGGTTGAAATAAATGGCGTTGATGCCGAGTTCCTGCAGGTAATCAAGTTTGTTCAGCACGCCCTGCAGATCGCCGCCGTAGCGGCGGAAAAACAGGGTTTCGTTCAGGGGGCGGCCGGTGGCGGCCGCCCAGGGCTCCTGCCGGTACCAGTCCTGCGTCCAGGGCGTGATGGTCCATTTTTCCGGCAGCGGGAAAAAGTCGGTGGAAGCCTGAATATCGGCCGGCGTGGGATCGTTTTTGGGGTCGCCGTTGGCAAAACGTTCCACGAAAATCTGGTACCAGACGGCGTCGGCGGCCCATTTGGGCGGTTGGCGGTAGGCCGGTTTGGACGACTGGGCCAGGAGAAGACCCTGAATAAAAATCAGCAGGAATAAAGCGGTGAGCAGTAGTTTAGATATCATATCCCGGAAGGTTTGCCTTTTTTCGCTTGTTTCAGTTTTAAAAAACAGGCGCCTAAAGATAAAGGTCAAAATAATTTGCCACTCGAAAAAGCGGCGCGGTGGCTGGAATTGAATTCTTCCTATTATTGAGCCATTATTTCACACACACATTAATAATTAAAACATGCTATGCGATCAAGTTCCCTCCTGTTTGCGTTGTTCCTGGTCATACATGCCCCCGCTGCCCAAAACATTGCCGTCATCCCCCAGCCCGTTTCACTGCAACCCTTGAAAGGCAGTTTCCGCCTGACCGCCCAAACCGTTATCGGATACGGCCAAACGGCCGCCAAACCCGTGGCCGACATGCTGGCGGCCCAGCTTTCCACACCTACCGGTTACCGGCTCAAAGTGCAACGCCAGGGGCAGATCCAGTTCCGCCTCAACGCCAAGCCCAATGCGACGCTGGGCCGGGAGGGCTACACCCTCGAAGCGACAGCACAGGGCGTGCGCATCGCCGCCAACGAACCGGCCGGTTTGTTCTACGGCGTTCAAACGCTGTTGCAACTGTTCCCGCCGGAAATTGAAAGTCCAACCCGCGTCAGAAAAAGCGTGTGGAGCGTCCCGGCAGTGCGGATCACCGACTATCCGCGCTTTGGCTGGCGCGGCGTGATGCTCGACGTGAGCCGCCATTTTTTCACCAAAGAAGAGGTAAAACGCTACATCGACCGGATCGCCCGCTACAAGTACAACGTGTTTCACTGGCACCTGACCGACGACCAGGGCTGGCGCATCGAGATCAAATCGCTGCCCAAACTGACGGAAGTGGGCGCCTGCCGCGTCAAACGTTATGGCAAATGGGGCCTTCTCGATGCGCCCAAACCCGGCGAACCGGCTACCGACTGCGGCTTTTACACCCAGGACGACATTCGCGAGATCATCGCCTACGCCGCCGGGCGGCATATTTCCGTGTTGCCCGAAATCGACGTGCCGGGGCACAGTATGGCGGCCATTGCCGCTTACCCCGAACTTTGCTGCACCAAAGATACCAGCATCCGCGTCAACCCCGGCAGCACCTTTGCCGAATGGTACGGCGACGGCACGTTCAAAATGCTGATCGACAACTCGCTCAATCCTTCCGACGAACAGGTGTACTCGTTTCTGGATAAGGTCTTTACAGAAGTGGCGGAGTTATTCCCCCACCCCTACATCCATGTCGGCGGCGACGAATGCTACACCGGTTACTGGGAAAAAGACCCGAATTGCCAGGCTTTGATGCAACGCGAAGGCATCAAAACCGGCCACGAATTGCAGAGCTACTTTATGAAACGGGTGGAAAAAATCCTGCGGGCAAAAGGTAAAAAGATGATCGGCTGGGATGAGATACTGGAGGGCGGACTTGCTCCCGGGGCAGCCGTGATGAGCTGGCAGGGGCTGAAAGGCGGCATCGAAGCGGCCCGGCTCGGCCACGAGGTCGTCATGTCGCCCAACGATTACGTGTATATCGACCTGTTGCAGGGCGACCCGCTCGTAGAGCCCGACCAAACATCCTACAAACGCGTACGCCTGAGCAAGCTGTATGAATTCGACCCCATGCCCGAAGGCATCGACCCGAAATATATCCTCGGCGGGCAGGCCAACCTCTGGACGGAAAAAGCGCCCACCTACCGCATGGCGGAATACCTGTCGTTCCCGCGCGCCTGGGCTGCCGCCGACATTTACTGGAGCCCAAAGGAAAGTAAAAACTGGGATGCCTTTATCCGGCGCATGGAACGCCACTTCGAACGGGCCGACTTTGCCGGCTGCAACTACGCCCGCAGCGCCTACGACGCTATCGTCACCGCTTCGATCACCGACGGAAAACTCATGGCCCATATCAACACCGAAATTGCAGGTCTTGATATCTTTTATACCCTGGACGAAACCCTGCCCGATGCCTTTACGCCGCGCTACACCCAACCCATCGAGATCCCGGAAGGCCCCGTCACCCTGAAAGTGATCACCTACCGGGGCGGAAAACCGGTGGGCAGGATGATCCCCTTGTCGCGGGAGGAACTGGTGAAGCGGGCGAAGTAGGGGTTTATGAGGGGTTTAGAGGGGTTTAGAGGGGTTTAGAGGGTTTAGAGGGGTTTAGAGGGGTTTAGAGGGCTAACGATTACCCACAAAACCGACATCTCATGGACTTGGTACCGGCGTGTATGAACAGGTTATAACCGCGAAGCGGTTGAATAT
>JAKLJF010000585.1 GCA_023151335.1 Thermoanaerobaculia bacterium
CGACTTTGTGTTAAAACTACGAAAAGTAGAGCAGCCGGAGAAAAGCCGTTTTTCCCCTTTACATCGCCGTAAACCTCCGTTTGGTCGCCAACTGCCCGTTTTCCCGGCTGCCCGCCGTATCTTTGCTGCCGAATTTTTCAATAATGACCTTGTTTCGCGGTAAAATTCCAACAGATTGGTGGGTTCGGGTAGTATTTCACCTCCTGTTTTGGACCTATTTGCTGGGTTTGCCATTTCTCACCTGGGGTAGCACCGAGGAGGGACGCCGGCATTTGCTCCAGTTGTTTCCCCTGATGCTGACCCACATTCCGCTGTTCTTTATCAATACGGCATGGCTGGCGCCGCGCACACTGCGCAAACGGGGTATCGGCCCCTACCTGTTATCGGTACTGGCGCTCGCATTGGTGTTCACCATTTTACAGGTGGCCATGAAAAGCTATCTGCTGGGGCGCCCTTTCTGGACTGAATTGCAGGATCCACTGCGGGTCATCTTCCATGTGATCTTTGTGACGGCCGTCAGTACCGGCTATGCCCTGACCAACCATTTGTACACCCAGGAAAAAGCCCGCGAACAGGAGCGCGGCGAGCGCCTGCAATCGGAATTGTCGTTCCTGCGCTCGCAGATCAGCCCGCATTTTATTTTCAATATCCTCAACAGCATCGTGTACCTCATCCGCTCGCGCTCGCCCCTGGCCGAGCCGGTCACCATCAAGCTGTCCGATTTGATGCGGTATATGTTGTACGAATCGGCCGGCACTCAAATCCCGCTCGAAAAAGAACTGGATTACCTGAAAAACTACGTGGAACTGCAGAAAATCCGTTTTGAAGAAGACGTGGACATCCGCCTGAATATTGAAAACCAGGCCGGTGCACAGATCATCGAACCCCTGCTGATGATCCCTTTTGTGGAAAACGCCTTCAAACACGGCGTTGGCCTCATCGAAAATCCGGTGATCGATATCGCCGTCCGTTTCAATGAAAAGGAATTAAACTTCAGCGTGCGAAACAAGGTTGCCACAGGCAGTCCGGAGACGAAGGACAACAGTTCGGGCATCGGCCTGCGCAACGTGATGCGACGCCTGGAATTGCTTTACCCGGACACGCACCGGCTGGAAGTGAAACAGGAAGATAACTGGTTCACCGTTCACCTTAACCTGCAATTTCACCGATGAAACTGCGCTGCCTCGCCGTCGACGATGAAAGTCTGGCCCGCAAGATGCTGGAAGACAACATCCGCCAGGTGCCTTTTCTGGAACTGGCGCGCAGCTGCAAAAATGCCTTCGAAGCCATGCAGGTCCTGCAGGAGACGCCCATCGACCTGATATTCCTCGATATTCAGATGCCGGGCATGCTGGGGACCCAGTTTCTGCATAGCCTTCCCGAAAAACCGATGGTCATCTTCGTGACCGCCTACCCGAATTACGCCGTGGAAAGCTATGACCTCGACGTGATCGACTACCTGATGAAACCCGTCAGCCTCGAACGGTTTACCAAGGCCGCCTACAAAGCGCTGGATGCGCAACGCAAAAAAGAGGCGCTTGCCGCCGCTCCGAAAACCGCGCCACCGGCCGCCGTTTCCGAACCGGAGCAACCCGACTTTTTCTTCGTCAACGTCGAATATTCGCTCGTGAAAATACCGGTGTGCGACATCACGCACATCGAAGGCATGAAAGATTACGTAAAAATCTACCTGCAATCGACTAAAAAACCCGTACTGACCAAGTCAACCCTCAAAGCAATGGAAGAGAAACTGCCCCCGCGTGGATTTTTCCGGGTGCACAAGTCCTTCATCGTCCGCCTGGACAAGATCGAATCGCTCCGCAACAAGGAGATCCGGATCGGAGAACATGAAATACCGGTAGGGGAAGGGAACTGGGAGGAGTTATTGCAGCAGTTAAATTATTCACGATAGAGGTTGAGCGGGTTTAACGGGTTCTTTAACCCTTGGCATCCCTGATTAAAAATACCAAGGGTTAAAGAACCCGTTAAACCCGCTCAACCCGCTCAACCCGTTAAACCCGCTCAACCCGTTAAACCTGTTAAACCCGTTTCATCAACAATTCAGCGCTCCGCACACCGAGATCACCTGCCCGGAAATATAAGCGCCCATATCAGAGGCGAGGAACACGCAGGTATCGGCCACTTCGGCGCCGGTGCCCAGGCGTTTCAGGGGAATAGCGTTCAGGTAGCCTTCTTTTGTTTTTTCGTCGAGCACGGCGGTCATTTCCGTTTCGATAAAACCGGGCGCCACGGCATTGCAGCGGATGCCGCGGGAGCCGTATTCCTTGGCGATGGATTTGGAAAATCCGATGATGCCGGCTTTGGAAGCGGCATAGTTGGCCTGCCCGGCCTGTCCGAATACCCCAACTACCGAACTCATGTTGATGATGCTGCCGCCCGTTCGGATCATCGGTTTCAGGCTGTGTTTGGTGAGGTTGAACACCGATTTGAGGTTGGTTTGGATCACTTCGTCCCACTGTTGCTCTGTCATACGCAGCATGAGCGTATCGCGGGTGATGCCGGCGTTGTTGATCAGGATATCGAGTTTGCCGAAATCTTTGACGACCTGACCCACCAGACCTTCGGCCTGTGCATAGTCGCCGGCATCGCTCATATAGGCGCGCACATGGGCGCCGAGTTCGGCGGCGAGTTTTTCCGCGCGTTCAGCAGAGGAGGCAGATACGTAAGTGAAGGCGACCGAAGCGCCGTGTTCGGCGAATCTGCGTACCAGGGCTTCGCCGATACCGCGCGAACCGCCGGTGATGAGCGCCACTTTTCCATCGAGCAATTTCATGTTGGATCAATTTTAAGAATGGGAAATCGGAGGGGCAAAGTTGGGGAAAAGGATCGGAAAAAGAGGAATGGTTGAAAAGCCTTATTTTGCAGCATGAATCGGTATATACTCAATAATTTACTGGGAAAGGAACTGATCACTGCCGAGGATGCGGAAAAAATTACCCGGTTCGAAGCGACCAGACCTTTCTCCCTCCACTGGGAATTAAAAACCCTGCTCTACCTCGGCGTACTGCTGATCAATGCCGGACTGGGCTACCTGATCTACGAGAACATCGACACTATCGGACATGCCGTGCTGATCGCGCTGATCGGGGCCGTCAGTGCAGGCTGCTTCTGGTATGTCATCCGGCGCCGGCAGCCTTTCTCCCGGGGCGAAGTGCAAAGCCCGACGCCTTATTTCGATTATATCCTGCTACTCGGCTGCCTGACCTTTCTCCTCATGGAGGGATATTTGCAGTATCAGTACGGCATTTTTGGCACGCGCTACGGGCTGGCGACGTTTATCCCGATGGCGCTGTTTTTCTTTGTGGCCTACCGCTTCGACCACCGGGGCGTGTTGTCGCTGGGCATCACGGCCCTGGCTTCCTGGCTGGGGGTTACGGTGACGCCCCGGGATTTGCTGTCGCAAAATGATTTCAACAGCCAGACCATCGTGCAAACCGGCGTTTTTCTGGGCGTTCTGCTGACGGCGGTACCGTTTCTCAGCGAGCGGTGGGGCTTTAAAAAGCACTTTTCGCTCACCTATCTCAATTTCGGCGTACATATGTTGATGGTCGCCTGCCTGGCCGGCATGATGACCCTGGAACAGCCGGCTTTTTATTTCCCCTTGTTGTGCGGCGCCGTGGTATTTTTCACCTGGTATGCCATCAGTCGCGCTTCGTTTTATTTCCTCACGGTGGCCGTCCTGTACGGTTATATCGGCGTCACCTGGATGATATTCCTGAATGTGTCGGGAGCCGATTTTGTGTTTTACCTGTTCTATTTCGTGCTTTCCTGCGCCGGCATTATCGTTTTTCTGACCAATCACAAGCGTATTTTCAAAAACTGAACGCCATGATCGCCTATAATGAAACCTGGCTGGATGCCCTGCTGATCAAAAACGCCGCCCG
>JAKLJF010000586.1 GCA_023151335.1 Thermoanaerobaculia bacterium
GGGTGGCGGTTACGAACGCAAACCCTGGCAAGACCGCGGTGAAGGTGGCGGCTATCGCAAACCTTTTAACAAAGGTGGCGGCGGTTTTGGGAAAAAGCCATTTGGGAAAAGGCCGTTTGGCAAAAAAGAAGAGTTTTACATCGAACGTAAACCCAAGCCTGCCCTCCCCTCCGGAGAGGACATGCCGCTCAACAAATACCTGGCGCACTGTGGTATTGCTTCCCGCCGGAAAGCCGTTGAATACATCGAACAAGGACTGGTCACCGTCAATGGAGAAGTAAAAACAGAACCTTACTATCGTATCCAGGCGGGCGACGTCGTCCTTTGCGACGGGCAACCGGTGCAAATACAGGAACGCAAGGTTTATGTACTGTTGAATAAACCCAAAGGCGTTATCACAACGACCGATGATGACCGCGGCCGCCCCACTGTACTCGATATCGTCGATCCGCATTTCCCGGAACGCCTGTATCCGGTAGGCCGGCTTGACCGCGATACCACGGGGTTGTTACTCATCACGAACGATGGCGAACTGGCAGCCAAACTGACCCACCCAAGCCACCACGTGCAGAAACAATACCGCATCGGTCTGGACCGCCCGCTGAGCAAGGCCGATTTTGAACGCATCGAAAAAGGCGTGGAACTCGAAGACGGCGTCGTTCACGTAAACTGGGTACGGTACTCGGAAGAGCAACCCAACCACGATGTGATCGAACTTGAAATAGTGGAAGGCCGCAACCGGGTGGTGCGCCGCCTTTTTGAAGCCCTTGGCTACAATGTGCGTAAACTCGACCGTTTTTACTTCGCCGGCCTTACTAAAAAAGAACTGCAGCGGGGTTCTTTCCGCGAACTGACCCAACGGGAAGTTATCATGCTGAAACATTTCACCGGGCACCCCTCCGCGGCCAGGCACCGGGAAGAAGATGATGAATTGCCTGAAAATGAAGAAGGCAATACCGACGAGGAAGAAGAAACAACAAATTGACGTTTCAAACAAAATAAGGAGCCGGTGGACGTACACAAACCACCGGCTCCTTCCGTTTTATTCCAGAATCCCACTTTTAAATTTATTCAAAAAAACAAACTGCTTCACACTATGAGAACGCGATATTTTTCGTTCCGGCAACCCTTTTTTACCCTGTGTTTTTTCCTGCTCGGCTTTTCGGCGATCCAGGCACAAATGACAGAAGATGGCGCCCGCTTCGGCCTTAAACTGGGCATCAACGGCACCAATCTGTACGACGATGCCAAAGCCGAAAACCGCGATGGCCGCATCGGCCTGACCGGCGGCCTTTTTGCAAAACTCCCCCTCGGCAGCAGCCATTTTTCCCTCCGGCCCGAGCTATTGCTGGCTACAAAAGGCGCAAAATACCAACTGGACAGTTTCAGATCTTCCCTGAAATTTGCCTATATTGAACTACCGGTTTCCCTCGAATACAATCTCAGCATCCTGAATATTCATGTGGGACTGAACGCCAGCTATCTGGCTAATTCCAAGGGCGAATTCAAAGATGAACAGGGTAATCCCATCGACTTTGACAAAGGCGACCTGGAAAAAATTGACTTCGGCTGGCAAGCCGGCGCCGGCGTCGATATCGGCAACATTGGTATTCACCTCCGTATTTCCCGCGGGTTGAAATCCATCGGGGAAAAACAAACCGTCAGTGATTATGTGGGCAGCCTCAAAAATGCCGCATGGGCCCTAACGCTGTCCTACGGATTTTAACTGCGACTAAAATAATCTGCGCACTCAAAAACAAAATCCTATCGTTTTTATTTTGTGCAGTCTAAAATTGTAAATGGATTTGCTGCAAACCCTGAAAAATTCATTTTTCAGGGTTTGCAGCAAAGCCATTCCCCTGTCACACTATGCGCATTCAAACAGACTTTCTCGTCCTCGGTTCCGGCATAGCCGGCCTCACCTTTGCTATCAAAGCCGCGCGCGCGCACACCAACCGGAAAATACTGGTACTCACCAAAACAGTGGAAGGCGAAAGCAATACCCGCTATGCACAGGGCGGGGTGGCTGCCGTTTGGGATCACGAAAAAGATACGTTCGGCAAACACGTGGATGATACGCTCGATGCCGGCGACGGTCTCTGCCGGCGCGACATCGTGGAAATCGTGGTACAGGAAGGCCCCGAACGCGTACAGGAACTGATCGACTGGGGCGCCCGCTTCGACAAGGAAAAAGACTCGGGCAATTACGACCTGGCCCGCGAAGGCGGCCATTCCGAACACCGGATTTTGCATTACAAAGACCTTACCGGTTGGGAAATGCAACGGGCGTTGCTGGAAGAAGCCAAACGTTACCCCAATATCGAGGTGCTGGAACATTATTTTGCCCTCGACCTGATCACCCAGCACCACCTGGGTCACATGGTCATCCGGGTTACACCGGGCATTGAGTGTTACGGCTGCTATGCCCTGAACAAACAAAACGGGGAGATTGATACGCTGCTGTCACGGGTGACCGTCGTATGTACCGGCGGAACCGGACAGGTCTATAAATCAACCACTAACCCCGTCATTGCCACCGGCGACGGTATTGCCATGACCTACCGCGCCAAAGGCCGGGTGGAAAATATGGAATTCGTGCAATTTCACCCCACTTCCCTGTACAATCCGGCGGGGGAAAATCCTTCTTTTCTTGTCTCTGAAGCCGTACGCGGATTCGGCGGTATTTTAAAAACCGCCGAAGGGGAGGAGTTTATGCACCTGTACGACGAGCGCCTTTCCCTGGCCCCACGCGACATTGTGGCGCGTGCCATCGACTCCGAAATGAAAAAGCGTGGTACCGATTGCATGTACCTCGATTGCCGGCATCTCAATAAAGACGCGTTCACCGCGCATTTCCCGACGATCTATGAAAAATGCCTTGGCCTGGGTATCGACCCAATGAAAACCATGATCCCCGTGGTACCCGCCTGCCATTATATGTGCGGCGGCATTCAGGTGGACGAATTCGGGCGGAGCAGTATACGCCGCCTGTATGCTGCCGGAGAGTGCTCTTCCACCGGCTTGCACGGCGCCAACCGCCTGGCCTCCAACTCACTGCTCGAAGCCATGGTATTTGCACACCGCATTTTTCTGGATACGCTGGATAAAGTCGGTCAGTGGTCTTTCCAGGAAAACGTACCCGACTGGAGCGCCGAGGGTACCACCGAACCGAAGGAAATGGTACTTATCACACAGAGTATTAAGGAATTAAAGGAAATCATGTCCTATTACGTCGGTATCGTGCGCTCCAATGTCCGTCTGAAACGCGCCCTCGACCGCCTTTATCTGCTGTACCAGGAAACAGAGGAGTTGTACAAAACCACTACCATCAGCCCTCAATTGATGGAGCTTCGCAACCTGATCACCATCGCATACCTGATCACGCGTTCGGCTACGCACCGGCGCGAAAGCCGGGGGCTGCATTACACCACCGACTATTCAGGGAAGCTGCCTTTTATTGAGTTTTCGGTTTTGTAAAGTGGCAGTCGAAACGCATTCCTTCCCTGCGGTTCATTTTATATATCGAACAAGATACCGCGTTGATTACCTTGCATTATCGGTCAGACGAAAATGGACGTTGGGCAAGTACAGATTATAATTCATTGACAGATATCATACTTGTCGATCAATGGACTATTCAATTACCGGATATTTATGAGAATGTGGTTTTGAGCGGTTAATGACATTACCACCCCTTCACCTGATGCGGATAGCGTACTACGTATGACTCCTTGATCAACCTCGTCATCCGCTCCCGTAGCTCCTCGACTCCTTCCTTGCTTTTGGCCGAAATAAACACGTTTTCCCCGTTCGCATGCAACAGGCGTTCGCGCAATTCGGTTTCCAGCTCTTTCCGGGTGGCGGTATCCAGCAATTCATCGAAATAGCGCTCCCGGTAAAGATC
>JAKLJF010000587.1 GCA_023151335.1 Thermoanaerobaculia bacterium
CGCGGAGATTTATGCGCAGAAGGATATTAAAGAGGTGTTGAAGAAGTTTTATAAGGCGGTGGAGGGGATGGAGGGGGCGGGAAGAATGAACTTCTCCACCCCGAATCACCTAATCTCTGCATAAACATTCGCTTGAAACCGGGGCATACAAATGCATAAAAACACCAAATCCTCCTGACCCGAATTGCGGATATACTGCGGTGTATCTGCCGGGATATGTACAAGGGTTCCTGGTGACACTTGGCCTGCCAAGGCGCCGTTGAGAAACATTTCTCCGTGACCGCTTAGGATATAATACCATTCTGCCGTGCCGCGCAACAAGTGATTGGCTGTGGTAACGCCCGCTGCTACCTTTGCCTGCGCAACGGAGATTTCCGGATTTGGATGTCTGTTGAATATCTCTGTGATGTGGCAGCGTTCCGGCGTGTAGAATTCGATTCCAGATTCAGTGCGGTAAATATTTGAATGCAGCATGTGGTTAATATCAAGACTTTCAGGATGTTAAAAATTGGCGCTATGAAAATCCGTGGCTATTGTTGCATATTGGTCGCTAAATATCGCATAATTTTACAGCAATAAACATAATATTCCAAGTTCTGACCTATTCTACCTGAAAACATACACATGGAAAACCTCACTTCCTTAGTCTCCGCCCTCCAAACCGCCCTTCGCGCCGAAATGTCCCGCGCCGGCGTCTCCTACGAAGACGCATCCGGCCCACTGAACTACGCCAACAAATCCAGTATCGCCCGCCTGCTGATAAAAGACCGGATGAGTTTTGAGGACACCATAAAACTCATGGTACTCTGCAAAACGCCAGTGATTTCGCTCACCAAACCGTTCCGGTTCAAAATCGAAATAAAGGCCAGCACGATGGCCCAGGCCGACGCGCTGATGGATGCTTTGCGGGTATCCGTTTTTAAAGAAGGTACCAATGAACGGTACCGTTTGCCGGATGGACTTTCCTGGGAGCGGGTGGCGGAGAACACCGGCTTTGATTCGGGCAAGAGCGCCCGGAAGTCTTGGTTTTTGTTGCAGACGCCGGTATATTTGGTGGTGGGGTTGTTGCGGTTGTTGGGGAAAAATGAACATGAAGTGAAGGAGGGTACTTCAAGTCTGAAAATTTCTCAAATGATTGCATAGGGCTGTCCGGTGGGCTGCCGAACTTGCACCGTCTCCTTTTTTTCTCATTTTTGCACGAAAATAGGAGGGCTTATTGCCCTGTTAATATTAAAACAGTTGATATGACTCAAGCAAGTCAATCCACTCAAGAATTGAGTGCACTCCAATTGGAACTGCTCAAAATATATTCCTTCGAGCCATCGGAAGCGGAACTGATTGAGTTAAAAAATCTGCTTGCCAGATTTTTTGCACAACGTTTTACGGAAAAGGCATCTGAAGCGGCCAAGGCGCGTCATATTTCCGACTCAGACTTAGATAAATG
The DNA here is from genome assembly GCA_023151335.1 of Thermoanaerobaculia bacterium. Taxonomy (GTDB): domain Bacteria; phylum Bacteroidota; class Bacteroidia; order Chitinophagales; family Saprospiraceae; genus M3007. The sequence goes on from JAKLJF010000587.1 coordinate 1,445, forward strand.
GTTGGAAGATGAGATATTCGAAATTCTGGGGATAAGTTGCGAAAAGAATTGCGAGCCGATTTGAAATTAGAATCCAGAAAATCTGAGATCATTTCCATATAACGAGACGGGAGGTAAAGTTTGTGTCTGAATATACACCCATACCCCGCCGGTAATGCTCGCGCATTTCCGCCGGCGTCACCTCCTGTCAGGCTTCGCGCAGGCGGGCGGTCACCTGCGACCAGGCGTCGCTGCTGGCAATAGCGGTGTCAAATAGTTGTGCGGGGGTAAGGCCAGGTTCCGGCTCGGCGCCCAGGTATTCCCGGAGCAGCGGCTCTACGGCCACGCCCCGGTCGCGGGCGTCCTGGATCAGGGTGGCGATGCAGCAGGAAATGGCGAAGACGTGATTCTCGCCGCAGTGCGGCGAGAATCGACTTGGGAAATTGGTTCACGACAGAAGAGTTAGTCTCGATTGAAGAATAGATTTTTTGCGAAAAGCATCGAAAATCACTGCCTTTCGCAAAAAATTACCCTCTTGAATAACACAAAAGAGAACCTGGGGTGTCAGTGAGTGTCGTATAACTAAAACCACAAAATCTCTCCATCAGCACCTTCCCAATAAAATCCTTAATTTTGCTCAAAATTTGACCATGACCGCATCGAAAGATTTATCCTCTGAGTACACCCTGCTTTATGGCATCGCCGAAAAGTCAGTATTCGAGATGACCGACGCGGAACGAAAGCAAGCCGCGGCAAAGGCATTCGAACGTGCAAAAGAAGCCGCGTTTACGCGGGGGCTGCCAATTATCTACGGACATAACGGGTTGGTTATAGCCGAATACTCTGATGGCAGACGTTTTGTCCGCGTAAATGGCAAAGACGTGCGACCCTACGATGGAAACTAATCCAACCATTTATGTATTGGCTGGGCCTAACGGAGTAGGAAAAACCACGGTAAACCCATTCTTCGTACCCAACGGCGTACCCTACATTAACGCCGATGACATCGCCCGGCAACTTCACGAACGACTGGGTGAAATCAATGTCCAGGAGTTATCAAATGCGCAAGCCCTCGAACGTATGAACGGTTTCATGGCGCTTCGACAAAGTTTTCTATCGAAACGAATTTGGCTGACCGTAAAACCTGGCAATTCCTTATCGGTATCCGGGGTTTAGGCTATTCCGTACATCTCAATTTTTTTTGTGTTTCCGATGTTGAAATTTGTGTGGACAGGGTGCTCAACCGCGTTTTCCAAGGCGGTCATTTTGTGCGACCGGATGTGGTACGTGCGAGATATGAAACCGGCCTGACGTTGCTCCGGCATTTTAAGGAAGTCCCCGATCAGTTGATACTCACCGACAACACAACAGAAAGTGCGGTTTGCGCCGAACTTGCCCTGGGAAAGGTGATTAAACGCGCTGATACGCTACCCGACTGGGCCGCGTTTATTTTAGCGGAGAGTAATGCTGACACAAATACGGGATTTGCGTCGCTGGATGAAGTGCGAAAGAAATATCAAAAGATGAAAGACAAAGGACTGGAGCCATAAAGTTCACATTTTTACCAGTAAATCTGACCCACCATGTTACTCACCATTCCTGACGACATTCTAAGTTCGCTCGGCATGAACGAAGAGGAACTACTGGTGGAACTCGCGGTTGCGCTGTATGCCACCCAAAAAATATCGTTTGGGACAGCTCGACGACTCGCGGGATTAGATTGGTATAGTTTCCGGGAAATTCTCGCAGACCGGAAAATTCCAGCGCACTACGAAATTGAACACTTTGAAGAAGACCTGAGAAACCTGCACAGCCTGCCTTAACACAGCCTGGCGAAGCCTAACCCATCTCCACCACCTCGCTCAACCGCTCCACCCACTCCTCCAACGTCATACAATCAAATTCCTCATCCCCAAACGGCAACCCTTCCGTTTCGGGTAGGTTTGAAATACCCTCAGCCATACTGTGCCGGTAGTGTTCCCGCATTTCCGCCGGCGTCACGGCCTGCCAAGCCTCGCGCAGCCGAGCGGCCATGTGTGACCAGGCGTCGCTGCCGGCAATAGCGGTGTCGAAAAGTTGTGCGGGGGTAAGGCCGGGTTCCGGCTCGGCGCCCAGGTATTCCCGGAGCAGCGGTTCTAAGGCCACGCCCCGGTCGCGGGCGTCCTGGATCAGGGTGGCGATGCAGCAGGAAATGGCGAAGACATGATCTTCGTAGCTGAGAATTTCCCCTTCGTAGCAGGCGACGCACAGGCATTTAAGGGACTCGTCGCGGTGAATTTTGGCGTGTTGGAATATCATACGGATTCGATTTTTACTTTTTGGAGTTCCCGTTCCAGTTTTTGAGTCAGGGTTTCTTCGCGCAGGTTGGCGGATTCCCGGGCTGCTCGCACCAAGTCGAACAAGGTTTCGAAGGAGTCGGTCAACTGGGTTAACTGCGGGTATTCTTTGATCGTGGGCGCGGCGCCGAAAGGTTCC
>JAKLJF010000588.1 GCA_023151335.1 Thermoanaerobaculia bacterium
GGCTGCCTCCGCCTCCTTGAAGGCGGGGCCGTCGGCGGCAGGGGCAGGCTGGCCCAGCTGCCCGGCCAGGTAGTCGCTGATCGTGGCCGGCAGCACGAAGTAGCCGTCGGCCAGGCCCTGCATGAGGGCGGAGGCGCCGAGGCGGTTAGCGCCGTGTTCGCTGAAATTGGCTTCGCCGGAAGCGTACAGGCCGGGTATGGTGGTCATCAGTTCATAGTCGACCCACAGGCCGCCCATGGTGTAGTGCACGGCCGGGTAGATACGCATGGGCACTTTGTAGGGGTTGTCGCCCGTGATCTTCTCATACATTTCGAAGAGGTTGCCGTATTTCTCCGACACGGCTTTTTCACCGAGGCGTTTGATGGCGTCGGCAAAGTCGAGGTACACGGCCAGGCCGGTGGCGCCCACGCCTTTGCCGGCGTCGCACTCGGTTTTCGCGGCGCGGCTGGCGATGTCGCGGGGTACCAGGTTGCCGAAGGCCGGGTAGCGGCGTTCGAGGTAGTAGTCGCGGTCAGCTTCGGGGATTTGCGAGGGATGTTTTTTAACATCGGCCACGTTCCTGGGTACCCAACAGCGGCCATCGTTGCGCAGCGACTCCGACATGAGCGTGAGTTTCGACTGGTAGTCGCCCGAAACCGGGATGCAGGTCGGGTGGATTTGCGTGTAGCAGGGATTGGCGAAAAGTGCTCCGCGCCGGTGGGCCCGCCAGGCGGCGGTAGCGTTGCACATCATGGCGTTGGTGCTCAGGTAGAACACGTTGCCGTAGCCGCCCGTGCAGAGTACGACGGCGTGGGCGCTGTGGCGTTCCAGTTCGCCGTTGAGCAGGTTGCGGGCGATAATGCCGCGGCATTTGCCGTCCACCAGCACCACATCGAGCATTTCATGGCGGTTGTACAGTTTGACGGTACCGAGCGACACCTGGCGGCTCAGGGCCTGGTAGGCGCCGATCAGCAGCTGCTGGCCGGTTTGGCCGCGGGCGTAGAACGTGCGCGACACCTGCGTGCCGCCAAACGAACGGTTGTCGAGCAGGCCGCCGTACTCCCGGGCAAAAGGCACGCCCTGTGCCACGCACTGGTCAATTATGTTGACAGATACCTCGGCCAGGCGGTGTACGTTGGCTTCGCGGGCGCGGTAGTCGCCGCCCTTGATGGTATCATAAAACAGCCGGTACACCGAGTCGCCATCGTTGCGGTAGTTCTTGGCGGCGTTGATGCCGCCCTGGGCCGCGATGGAGTGTGCCCGGCGCGGGCTGTCGTGGAAAGTAAACACTTTGACGTTGTAACCCAGTTCGCCCAATGAGGCGGCTGCCGAGGCGCCGGCAAGGCCCGAACCGACGACGATCACGTCGATACGGCGTTTGTTGTTGGGCGCCACGAGCGGGACGTGTCCTTTGTAGGATTCCCATTTTTCCGCCACCGGGCCGGACGGGATTTTCGAGTCAAGTTGAACGGCCATATTAAATTTAAATATTAATACTGCTTTGTTTTTTTTCTCCGCAAAATACTCAACAGATCATGTTCCCACGGCGTACATCCAGATCGGTATCAGTGCAAATAAGGCTGGCACAACGATCGCGTACGCCATGCCCAATGTTTTGATCAGCGGGGTGTATTTCCGGTGGTTCAGGCCGAGGGTTTGAAAAGCCGACCAGAAGCCATGCCAGAGGTGATAACCCACTACGGCCATCGAGATAACGTAGAACAGCACAAACCCGCTGTTCTGGTACGACTCTGCCACCAGCGTGTACAGGTCTTTAACCGGGTGCGGATAGGCGTCGTACTCCACATATGCAAGGCTTCCCCAATGCATCTGGAACCAAAACTGGTACATGTGCAGGGCCAGGAAGATGAAAATGATGATCCCGATCCAGGCCATGTTGCGGGAAGCGCGTTCGCTGGCGCGTACGTAGTTCACCGCGTAGCGTTGTTCGCCCCGGGCCGACTGGTTGTTGCGCCAGATCAGGATACCCTGAACGGCGTGCAGCAGGATGAAAGCGTACAACAAGTAGGAAATGGTCTTGATCAGGGGATTATGCGTCATAAAATAGGCGTAAATATTGAACGCCTCTCCGCCATCGTCCCGGAGCAATTGCAGATTGCCTATTAAATGAACAACCAGAAACAGGATCAAAAATAGCCCCGTCAGCGCCATGACGAATTTCTGGCCGATCGACGAGGTAAGGAATCGGGAAAACCAACCCATTTTTAAGTGATGAGTGATGAGTTATGAGTTATTTCGTTTTGTGTGGCTGGAAGCCGGCGCAAAGAAAATAAAAAAATTTGCTTTGCCAGCCGGCAGACCCGTTTTGCCGGACAAAACTACGGCAGGGAACAGCAACGCCGATTTTTCGTTTGGAAAAGGGCTGCTGAAGCGGCTTATTTAGAAAAAGTCAAAATTATTCAGGAAAAAAGCAGACCCTTACCGGCCACTTCAATGGCGGCAACCCGCAAAATATGCCGGTTACAACAGTGTCTGAGCCAGGCATTCACATCACTGACTACTGCAACCTCCGCGGCTCCTGCCCGCGTCTATCAGCGCTGTTCATTCAAATAAAACTCTTGCGACATGCGAATCCAAACAATGATCACTACCGGCTGGGCGCTCTTCCTGGCCGCGGCCCTTTCTGCCCAGAACCAATCCTCCCTTCCCCGCACCATTCAAGAACACCTGAACAAAACCGCGCCGGAACTCCTGCTCCGGCTGAACAAAATTTTCCAAACCCATGAAGCGCGCGGCGGCGTGGAAGACCGGGGCGGTCCATTCCGGCTCGATTCCACCATTCTCTACACCAATTATACCCCCACCGATTCTTTCCCTATGGCCAAAGTCGTTTACACGTATCCTTCCGACATCCTGAACGTACAAACCGAATATATCAACGATGGCGGCTGGCAACTCAACAGTCGCACTGCACTGACCAACGACGCCCTCGGAAGGGTTACCTTTGCCATCGCCGAAGTGTTTGAAAACGGCGTCTGGGTGCCCGATTCCAAAATAGAAGCTTTCCCGCACGGCAATTCGCTCACGCTGACCGACTCCTTCGCCGTTTCTACCTGGAACCCCGACCAGCAGAAGTGGGAACTTGCCGTCGCCAATGCTACTTCTTATGACGACCAGGACCGGCCGGTGGCTGTTTTTACTCATTTCCAGGACTTCCTGGGAGTGCCCATTTCAATACTCGATGAACTGTCGTACGACGATAACGGCGACAATTTCCTCACCATCCAATCCCTCTTCGATCAGGGGGTGTGGACGCCGTTTACCCGCATCGAAACGGGATTTGAAAACCACCGGCCCGTCCTGAGTACCAGCTATGTCATTATCGACTCCGTCACTACGCTGCCGCAAAGTAAAACGGAGACGGAATACACCCCGGAGGGGCAAACCGGACTGATCCGGAACTATACCTGGAGTTTCGACACTTTCGACTGGGAACTGGAACAAACCACCGGCTACCTGTATGACAATGAAGGGCGGGTATGGTCGGAAGTGATCGACAAACCGGGCGGCGACACTCCCACCCGGAGTTGGAAACAAAGCGCCTATTTCGACGGCAACGACCTGCTTTTTGAAGCCAATTACGACTGGGATTTCGCCGGCCAGGGCTGGGTGTTGCTCGACAAAACGTTCTACTACTATTCCAATACCACATCGAACGACGATGTAGTGAATGCCGGTCCGCTGCCGCTGTCGCCCAATCCAACCACCGGATTGGTACGCCTGCCAGCCTCAACCGATGCCCGCATTATGGTGCTGAGCGCCCAGGGAACAGCCGTGCAACCCGCGAATGTGAGCCTGAGCAATGGCCAGCTCGACCTGAGCAACCTGCCCGGCGGGGTGTACTACATCTCCGTGCAGGAAGGCAAGCGCCGGCAAACGGGGGCCGTGGTGAA
>JAKLJF010000589.1 GCA_023151335.1 Thermoanaerobaculia bacterium
GACCCATTGCTGGCCCCGAAACAGATCGTAACCGGCGGCGGCGGTATAACTACGGATAAAGCCGACGCCGGTTGTGTAAGCGTCACGGATTGTAAAATCGTACAACCCGCGGCATCCGTCACCGTGGCTGTATATGTGCCGGCGGCCAGATTACTGAGCGTGGCCCCGGAACCCGTGAATCCGCCGGGGCCGGCCCAGGCCACCTGGTAAGTGCCGGTACCGCCGGATATATTCAGCTGAATGGAACCGGTATTCTGCGCAAAACAACGGATATTTTGGCTGCTGGCCGTAGGCGCCGGCTCCTTTGTTGATGATGGAGGCGCCGTTTTCATTGGTATTCCACTGATAAGTATAAGGCGTCGTTCCTCCCTGTGGGGTAATGCTGATCTGTCCGTTGTTGGCGCCAAAACAATTGATGTTCTGAACGGCGCCACTGAGCGTCAAAGCCGGCGGTTGTGAGATGCTTACGCTACCCGTTGTTGTGCAACCATTGCCGTCGGTCACCGTAACGGTGTAAACGCCGGCGTTTAAACTTGTAGCAGTCGCCGATGTTTGTCCGGCCGGATCGCTCCATTTATAGGTCAGAGAACCGGCGCCGCCGGAGGCCGCTGCCGCGGCAGAGCCGGTGGGCACGTTATTGCAGTTCAGATTTTGCCCCGTCACCGTGAGTTGTATGGCCGGTGGTTCCGTTACAATGGCCGATTGGGTAAGGGTGCAATTGTTTTTATCCGTTATGGTTACGGTATAAACCCCGGCACTCAGATTCGCCGCCGTGGTGTTGGTTTGGCCGGCCGGATCGCTCCATTTGTAGGTCAGCGGCGGCGTACCGCCCTGCGCCAGGTTGACCGAGGCAGAACCGTCGGCGCCGCCATTACATTTGACAGGAAGGACAATCAAATTAGCCGTGATAGCCGAGGGTTGTCCGATCAGCGCAAACGACGTTTTGGCGCAGCCGGCGGCATCTGTCACGGTTACGGTATAGGTACCGGCGGCCAGGTTACTGGCATTGGGCCCGTTCTGCGTGTTGCTCCAGGCGTACTGGTACGGACCGACCCCTCCGGACGCAGTCACATTGGCCGAGCCGGAGGCTTCGCCAAAACATTTGGCCTGATTGGCCACCACACTTACCATCAGGTCGGTTGGTTGCGTCAGTGTAGTACTGGCTGTAGCCGTACAGCCGTTCATATCTGTTACAGTAACGGTATAAACGCCCGCTTTCAGGTTTACCGCGCCAGGGGTTGTTTGGCCGGCCGGGTCGCTCCATTTGTAGGTTTTATTACCGGCGCCGCCGTTTACGCTCACCGTGGCGCTGCCATCATCGTCGTCGAAACAAGTCACGTTTTGTTTGACAATGGTAAGACTCATCGCGGGTGGTTGATTGATGGTAATGCTGCCGGTAGCGCTGCAATTATTACTATCGGTTACTGTGACGGTATAGACGCCGGCCGGCAGATTAGTTATTGTTGCGGTAGTCGGGCTGCCAGGCGCGCTCCATTTATACGTGAAGGTTCCGTTGCCGCCGGTTGCGCTGACTGTTGCCGTGCCGGCAGGTATGCCATTGCAACTCAGGTCGGTGCCGGACACGTTTACGACTATAGCCGGCGGGGCGGTCACCGAGGCAGTCTGGGTGGCGGTGCAGTTGTTTTTGTCCGTTATGGTGACGGTGTATACGCCGGCGACGAGGTTCGAGGCGGTGGCGCCGGTTTGGCCGGCCGGGTCGCTCCATTTAAATGTCAGCGGCGGCGTGCCGCCTGAAGCCGTCACAGTTGCCGAGCCATTGCTGCCACCATTGCAACTGACCGGAACAGTAGTGATATTGGCCACGATCTGAAGCGGCTGGCCGATCAGCGCAAAGGAGGTTTTGGGGCATCCGACGGCATCCGTTACCGTGACCGCATAAGTGCCGGCCAGCAGATTGGTAGCCATTGAACCGGTTTGGCTGTTGCTCCAGGCGAATTGATAAGGCCCGACACCGCCCGAAGCGCTTACGGTGGCACTGCCGCTGGCCTCGCCAAAACATTTGGCCGGACTGGCGGTGACGCTGATGGCCAGGTTGGGCGGCTGCGTGAGGGTGACGCTGGCGGTAGCCGTGCAACCGTCGGCGTCGGTTACGGTTACCGTATATGTGCCGGCTTCGAGATTGACCGCCGAGGCGGCGGTTTGATTAGCGGGGTCGCTCCACTGGTAAGTGAACGGAGCCACACCGCCGTTTACCACGGCCGCGGCCGCGCCATCGTCGCCATCAAAACAAGTAACATGCGTTGGCGTAATGCTCACCTCTGGACAAACGGAACACAGGGCCGACCCGATCAGACCGTTGCACACGGCGCCCGGCGGAGCAATGGCCCGGACTTCGATTTCTACCGTTGCACCCGGCAGCAGGCCGTTGACCTGATGCGTATTGGTGCCGGTAGGCGGTTGCCATCCGGAGCCGTTCACGTTGACCTCGAAACCTGAAGCACCCGTCACGTTATTCCAGGAAAAACTAACGCTGTTGCCGGAAAAACCATTGCAATTTACCAGCGGGGCCTCCAATGCCTGGTCGACTTTGATTTGCACCGAATCCTGTATCACACATCCGTAACTATCCGTGGCCGTCAGGTTATACGTCGTGGTTACCGCCGGGCTGGCCGTCGTCGACGGGCAATCGGAACAAGACAGGCCCAAAGCGGGCGACCAGCTGTATTGGATATCATACACCGGTTCAAACGTGATCGTCCAGTCGTTCAGGGTGCCCACGATACCACCCTGGTCGTCTCTTAATTGCAGGCGCCACTGTCCGTTTGCCGGAAAAGCGCCGCCGCTCCAAAGATCTGACCAGGGGCCTTCGGGTTGCCAATTTCCGGTAAAAGGCCCGTCGAATGCGGTTGCCTGAGCGATCTTTGCCGGCGCCGCCGGGGTAAAACAAGTGTTGATAAAATTCTTGCCGGCGCCGCCGCAATCGGTCATTAATTCGAGAAACTGGCCGCCCGGCGCGATCAGGTAAACATCCAGATCGTCCGTCCAGCCGTGGGTGATATTAACGCAGACGGACCGGATCATACCCGGCTGCAGGGTGGTTGGCAATACGCCGCTCACATTTATAGCAGAAAACACCGCCACATCCACCGGATTAATGACCACATCGGTCGTGTTGCTGAACTGCTGCGGTTGGGGTAATGGCACCGGCAGCGCGCCGTTCAGGGCAACCAAAGCACCCGAGGAACAGATTACTGCTTCAGCCGGCAAATCCGGCGGCGCGATCTGATTGTCCCGCAAAAAGATTTGCAGCGTATCCCGGGTACAAGGGTCGCGGCGAATGTCCACGGCGATAAACTCGCCTGATTCCGGCAAATTATCCTCCAGGGCAACAATCGGGATACTGACTTCCGATTGTCCCGCGGGGATAAACAAACCCGGCGGGATCAATTGATAATCAACGCCGTTCGTCGCCGTTCCAAGGATATTATAATCGATGGGAAAATCGGTTGCAACCGGGGCGGGCAACCTGAAAGTCAGCGTCCCCCCGGAGCAGCCCTCCGTGATCATACCGTCGAGGCTGGGCGAGGCTACTTCCGCGCGCAAAGAACCGGTACCGAAACTTTTCGCCTCCAGAAAAACGGCAGAATCATGCGAATCGTCGCCCACATCCACGATACCCAGTTTGATGGTGTAGGTTTGACAGGGAACGACCACGGCTTCGGCCGTAAATACGCGGGTCAGACCGTCATACGTGGGTTGTTTATTGGAAAAGTCATTGTCGATATAAAATTGCAGATTTAACGGGGGGCAGGGTGGAAACAGGAAATTATCGGGGTGCAGATTGTTAATGGCAACCGGCAGATTGGCGCCGGGGATCAGCGCAATATTGGTGGGCACAGGGTAGCCCGGCCCCTGAATAAAAAACCCGAAC
>JAKLJF010000058.1 GCA_023151335.1 Thermoanaerobaculia bacterium
TGGCTGAAGGTTGTCGCCTGGGTCGTGGGCCTTTCTGCCGTTTCCATACTGTTTGTGTGGATAGCCATTAAAGTGAGCTACGCCAAACACGTCAAACAGCTCAAGACTTACCTGCGCGAATTGGAGGAAGCGGCATAAGGGATAGATCGACGAAAAACTCACTTCATCGCTTCTTCGATCTCTCCCCAGGTATCCCACACCGACTTCAGCAGCGGTTTGAACTGTTCCGCGTGCCGGCCTGATTCCAATTGTTTGAACAGGGTGTGCATTTCTCCGCGCAGGTCGGAGTATTGGTTGGTGACCGGCAGCAGGGCCAGCCAGGCGGCGGCGTGTTTTTTAAAGCCGGCGGAAAACGGCTCCGGGCAGCCCGAAAAATCGATGGCGGCAATGGCGGCCGCGTACTGGCGGATGCTCTGGCTCAGGGAAACGGTTTCGCAGGCGTGGTTGCGGATGCGGCCCAACGAATCGTCGAGTGCGATGGCCTCCGCCATGCAGCCGAAGCGGTGGGGCGGCAGTCCGGCCTCGAAATCGGCCACGCCAATAGTATTGTCTTCATTGCTGTCGTAGTCCACGGCGATTTTCCAGACGCCGTCCACTTTCCGGTGAAACACGTGGAATTTACCGTAAAAATGCTGCTGCCCGCCGTCCGGGGCAATGGATGTGTAGCGGTATATGCCGCGTTCGGAAGCCAGTTTTTCGCCAGCCACGCGTTCAAAAAAGCGGAAAGCGATGGCAGCCCGGCGATTGTTGTCGCGGCCCCACTGGAAGCCTCGCGTCACGCTTTCGCGGTAAGCCGCCAGGTCTTTCACTTCGGCCCGGTCGCCGCCGCTGGCGCGGATGAAGTCGGGCGTGTGCAGACCGAGGTATTTTTCAGCGTCGCCGGCAGCATACGCCTCGGCAAAGGGCGCCCAGATGTCGCGGTTGATCTCCTTTAGCCAGGCGGTGTTTTCGGCCCGCGGGGGTATGTGGATTTTGGGGATATGACCGGCAGCTGGCGCCGGTTGTGTTTGTGCGGCGCCGAAAACGGGCAGCAACAACAGCAGAAAAACAGCATTGTGATTCATGTCAAATGAAATAAGCAATTATAAATGTAAAGATATTTGCATGTCCTTGGTATCTTTGATACTCATGTTCTAAAATTAGCCTATGCGTTCCTTCTTTTTTCTCTGCTGTTGGCAGTTTGCAGTCTCTATTTTTGCCCAAAATGTAAACGTCACGTTTCTTTCCAAAACGACTTATACAGGTCAAACCCTATCCAATATCTGGGGTTATGCGGCCGGAGGCCGTGAATATGCCCTGGTAGGCGCAAAAAACGGCATGATCGTCATGGATGTGACGAATCCGGCGGCGCCTGTTCAGATTGTTCAAATTTCCGGGGCATCCAGTCAGTGGCGCGAAATAAAAACTTACCAGCACTATGCATACGTGGCTACAGAAGGCGGCGGCGGGCTTCAGATCGTCGATTTATCCCCGCTTCCGGGCGCTTCTCTGCCTGTTTATACTTACACGGGCGGCGGTACTACCCCGGCAACCCTGAATACTATTCACGCCCTGCAGGTTGACGAAGCCAAAGGATTTCTCTATCTGTATGGCTCCAACCTCGTCGGCGGGCGTGCCTGCGTTTTCGATCTGAATCAGAATCCCACAGCCCCCGTTTATAAAGGCTATTACAACCCTGTTGGCTATGCGCACGACGGCTATGTGAATAACGACACGATGTATGCCGGTCATATCTATGCCGGGTTGGTGTCTGTCGTGGACATGACCGTCAAAACAGGTGCAAACGACCAGATTGGCGTTACGCTGGCTACGCCCATTTCTACTCCCCTGGCGTTTTCACACAATACCTGGCGTTACGGGAATACGTTGTTCACGACGGATGAAAGGCCCAATTCCACCCTTGCCGCTTACGATATCAGCGATTTGTCGAACATCACGCTGCTGGACCAGATACAAAGCAACCCGGGCAGCAATTCATACGTGCACAATACCTACATCAGAAATGGTTATGCCATTACTTCCTGGTATGTGGATGGTTTTACCATCGTGGATGTAAGCCGTCCTGCTAACCTGGTTCAGGTAGGAAACTATGACACTTATTCGAATACCGGAACCGGTTTCAACGGCGCCTGGGGCGTGTATCCCTTCCTGCCATCAGGCAATATCCTCGTATCCAATATCAGCGGCACCAGCACCACCGACGGTGAAATGTGGGTACTCGCTCCCAACATCCAGCGCGGATGCTATATCGAAGGCCTGATCACGGATGCTGTCACCGGAAACCCTGTTGCCGGCGCCACGGTACAATTGCTAGGCACTGCTACCAGTAATAACAGCAACGCCTTTGGCAACTATAAAATGGGTCAATTACAAAGCGGCGCATACACCTTTCAGGTAACCAAATCCGGATATAACCCTTATACGCAGACCATTAGCATTTCAAATGGCGTGCTGACTACCGTCAATGCAGCGCTTACTCCCACGTCTGCGTGCTCTTACGTCCAGCACAACAGCGAAAACTTTGAAAACGCATGGGGTATCTGGACCGATGGAGGCGCCGACTGTGCTCGTATCAACAATGCTACCTATGCCAATTCGGTTCCGTACAGCATTCAGCTGCGCGATAATACGAGTACTTCCGTTATGACCACTACGTCGCAAAACTGTGCAAGCTACAGCGAAATGAAGGTGAGTTTTTCCTATATCGCTTTGAGTTTCGATAATTCGAACGAAGATTTCTGGCTACAGATTTCTACCAATGGAGGATCGAGTTATAGCACAGTAGCTGATTTCAACTATAGCATTGAATTTACCAACGGCGTCAGAAAAAATACAACCGTCACGATACCCGGGCCATTCACCAGTAACACCCGTTTTCGTTTTCGCGCCGACGCTTCCGCCGACGACGATGTGGTTTACATCGATGATGTGGTAATTTCCGGATGCCAGAATTCATTTACCGGTGGAGGCGGAGAAAATGTCATTTCTGATGAATCCAATAAATTAAAGGAATCTGCTTCCGATATTGTTGAAATCAAAACCGGCCCGAATCCTGTATCCGATTTCTATATGGTACAATTCCAAGCCAAGGCCGACGCGGCACAGCTGGATTATTTAATAATGGATATGACTGGCCGTGTTGTGTTACAGAATGTGTATACCTGCAACGAAGGATACAACCTGTTGAACATAGACGTACACGATCTGGAGAAAGGCACATACATATTAAGCCTCAGAACCGATAAGAGCAGGTTTGCTCAAAAATTGATCCTGGAGAAGTAGTGTGGCTACCTGGCTCTACTTTGTCATATTAAAAAAAAGAACTGGAATCTAAGATAATTACGGTGTTGTTCTGTAGAAATCTGGCCAGGAGAAAATCAAAAATCTTTTGCCGGTTTTCGAGGTGTCGCCTACTCGTGCCTCGCAGACGACACCTCGAAAACCGGATCGATCGTACAAACCGGGAATCACTGCCTCGCGCTTGTCATGAAAACCTGGCGGCGCATGTCATAATTTCACAATTTTCCGTAATCCGTCCCGAGGTCTCGGGACAATCCGTAATCCGTAATCCGTAATCCTACTCTTCCGCCGTATTTTTCATTTTCATCAATAAAGCATACGCGTTTTCCAGCACCAGTTCGGCTGTATCCAGCCTGGTATCTCCTTTGGCTGAAATCCGGATATAGCCGCCATCAGGTTCCCCGGTATCCACCTCGGTCAGTTCGAAATCGCCGGATGATTTTTGTACAAAAACAAAGTGCCGGTTTTCCCAGCGCACTACGCCGCTTTCGGGTACGGCCAGGGCGTCTTCTTCCACGATTTCAATATCTGCCTGCATGTACATGCCGGGTAGCAGGGCGGGGTCAGGCCGGTCGAATTCGCAGTGCACTTCCACGGCCCGCATATCATTGAGGTTGCGGCTGATGAGCCTGATCCTGGCCGGATGGGTCTTGTCCGACTGGTCATTGGCATGGGCCAGCACGCGTTGCCCCACCTGCAGATTGGGCACGTCCTTTTCAAAAACGGTGAGATTGAGGTGTATGTCGCGCGGGTTGACGAGTTCGAACAGCACGTCGGTGGGATTTACATATTTTCCGACATTGACGTTGACAGCGCTCACAAAGCCGTCGATAGGCGCGTATAGGGATACGCCGCGGGAAAGGTTGTCCTCCGTGAGCGTTTGCGGATTCAGGCCGATCAGCAGCAGTTTTTCGGCCAGGGCTTTTACCTGAATCTTTTGCGCGGCAAAATCAGCCTGCGCTTGTTGCAGCGCTTTGTCGCTGCCGGCTTTTCCGGCGTTCAGTTCCTGCTGGCGCTGAAACTCGGCTTCCAGAAACTGCAAGCGGGCTTTGCCGGTCAGGTAATCCTGCTGGAGTTGAATAAATTGCGGGTCTTCCAGCACGGCGATGGACTGTCCTTTGCGCACCGGCATACCCGGCAGCAAGCGGGTGGATTTCAGGTAGCCACCCAGCGGAAAACTGACGGATACCGTGTTTTGTGGCGGCACGTCGATGACACCGTTTACTTTTAGTTTGGAAGCCATACGCCGATGTTGGGCGCGGCCGGTACGGATACCCGCGTTATCCAGTTGTTCGGCGCTGAGTTTTACCCGGGCTTCCATAACGGGAGCCGGCGCGGCGCCCGATTCGGTTTGGGGAGCATTATTGCAGGCGGCAGCCCCAAAAAGCGCTGCGGCCAGAAGAAGGATATTTTTCATTATTTTCTGCTATTTTATAATAGTTTTAGAATACCCCCATGGTTGGCGCCGGGGGAAAGGCGCGCGATTTACTCCCGCCAGACCCCCCCGATCCCCGCTTCCCAAAGCAAGCGGTTGAAGGTGGGCAGGTCTTTTTCCAGCAGTTCATTGGCCCGGACTTTCAGGGCCGACCATTCGGCATCCAGCTGGCGTTTCAAGTCCAGCGAAGGCTGATTGACACGGGGGATGTCGCTTTCCGTCTGGTTGAGGAGAAACAGGTAGTTGGCCGTGAATTTGTTGGGGAAATTCTCCACATCGTCGTAAGCTTTGGATTTTCGCTGCACCATGTCTTCGTCCCAGGCTTTCATTTTTTTGGCAAGCGCCTGCCCTGTTTCACGAACGGCTTTGAACTTATCGCCGGCCGGCAGGGCGGCGAGCAATTGTTCCAGTTGTTCGTGTTTGGCATGCAGGGAATTGACCAGGCGGTGCATGGTGGTCAGGTTGGTTTCCATTTCGAGCATGATGCGGTGGTATTCGGCATATTCGGCGGCGGTGGTGGGGTAGAGCGGGTTGGGCAATATTTCGGCGGTAGCCGATACCTGCCGTTCGCCGAGTTTCAATTGGAAGGTGTATTTGCCCGGCGAGGCTTTGTGGCCGGTGAAGCTGTTTTCAAAATAAGTGCCGGGAATGCCGGGCAGGGTAGGATAGCGCAGGTCCCACACGAAGCGGTTCAGGCCTTTGCCGGTTGTCAGGGCCGGTTCCGGCGGAGGTCCGCCTTCCCAGGTTTGGGCCAGGCTGTCTTTGACGGAGCTGAACGAACGGACCGGCTTACCGTCGGCGTCGAGCACCTCGAGGGTGAGGGTTTCGCCGGGTTTGAGTTCGGGCAATTCGTAGTACAGCACGATGCCGTTGGCGGGGTTTACCCCTCCCGAAGGATACATGCCGGTAAAGGATTCGTCGGTTTTGTTGAGTTCGCTGCCGCCATTCATCAGGATGGCGTTTTCGGGCTGGTACAGGTGCGGGGCGGGAGATGCGCCGGCGCGGTACTGGCGCAGCAGGCCGAGATCGTCGAGTATCCAGAAAGAACGCCCCGAGGTGGCCGCGATGAGGTCGCCCTGGTGGATGCGCAGGTCGGTTATGGGGGTGACGGGCAGGTTGAGCTGGAACGAGGTCCAGTTTTTGCCCCCGTCCCAGGAAATGAACAGCCCGGTTTCCGTGCCGGCGAACAGCAGGTCTTTTCTCACGTCGTCTTCCCGCACCACGCGGGTAAAGGCTGTGTCAGGTATGCCGTTGCTTATTTTGGCCCAGCTGGCGCCGTAGTCGGTCGTTTTATAGAGGCCGGGCCGGTGGTCGTTGAACTTATACCGTGTGGTGGCGATGTAGGCCGTGGCCTTGTCGTGCGGCGACACCTCGATGGCGTTGATCAGGCATTCCGTCAAGCCTGGAGGAGTGACGTTGCGCCAGTTGGCGCCGCCGTCGCGGGTGAGGT
Source organism: Thermoanaerobaculia bacterium (assembly GCA_023151335.1). Lineage (GTDB taxonomy): Bacteria > Bacteroidota > Bacteroidia > Chitinophagales > Saprospiraceae > M3007. The sequence goes on from JAKLJF010000058.1 coordinate 6,186, forward strand.
ACACCAGGCCGTCGTCGCTGCCGGTCCAGATCACGCCTTTTTCGTGCGGCGATTCCACGACGTAGCTGAGGGTGCCATAGTTTTCAGCGCCCACGGCTTCGTTGGTGCGGGTGCGCAGCAGCAACTGGGCGGCGTGGTAAAAGGTGTTGGGTTCGTGTTTCGACCAGATGATGGGCGCATTCCAGTTATATCGGTATTTCATGTCTTTGGCGTCGCGGCCCAGGTATTGGATGGGCGCTGCCATAATGTTGGTGCCTGCCCTGGCCCTGGTGTCGAGCACTTCGATGGTACCCTGGTAACTGCCGCCCAGCACGTGGCGCGGGTTGTCGGGATCGAAGGCCAGGAAAGCGCTTTCGCCGCCGGCCGAGTAGGTCCAGCTGGCGGGGGTGATGTGTCGCCCGCCAGGTTCCCGGTGTGCAATCGATACGGAGGTATTGTCTTGCTGGCCGCCATAAATGCGGTAGGGAAATTGGTTGTCGACGTTGATGCGGTAGATCTGTGCGGTGGGCATGTTGTCCTGTGGGCTCCAGGTTTTGCCGGAATTGACGCTGACGGCGGCGCCCCCGTCGTTGCCGATGATCATGTTTTTGGGGTTTTTCGGGTTGATCCAAAGGTCGTGGTAGTCGCCGTGCGTGCCGGAGAGTTCTTCCCAGGTTTTACCGCCGTCGGTGGAGCGCAGGGCAGGCGCGCTGAGCACGTACAGGGTGTTGTCGTTGTGGGGATCGGTAAAGAGTTCGATGTAATACCAGGCTCGCTGGACAAGGCGGTGGTCGTTGGTGATACGCGACCAGTTTTTGCCGGCGTTGTTGGAAACAAACAGGCCGCCCGCCTCTTTTTCGGAATCGCTTTCGATGAGGGCGTATACTTTTTCAGGATTGGAACGGCAAACGGCCACAGACATTTTGCCCATCTCTTTCGGGAGGCCGTCGCTCAGGCGTTGCCAGGTTTCGCCGCCATCCACCGATTTGTACAAGCCGCTGCCGGGACCGCCGCTGATCACCTGCCAGGGCAGACGCCCGTGTTCCCACATGGCGGCGTAGAGGATGCGGGGGTTGTTTATGTCCATGGAAAGTTCGGCGCAACCGGTTTTGTCATCCACGTACAGCACCTTTTTCCAGTTGGCGCCGCCATCGGTGGATTTGAAAATGCCGCGTTCTGCCGATCTGCCGTACAGCGCGCCTTGCGCGGCCACGAAAACGGTATTTGGGTCGGTGGGGTGTACGGCGATACGGGCGATATGCCCGGTGTGTGCCAGGCCTGTTTTTTTCCAGGTTTTGCCGCCGTCGGCCGATTTGTACATACCATCGCCATGGTGGGTCATCACACCCCGCACGGCGTGTTCGCCCATGCCAACGTATACGATGTTGGGGTCGCTTTCGGCGACGCTAATGGCGCCGACCGAGCCGGTGGTGAAAAAACCGTCGGAGATGTTGCGCCAGTTTTGACCGAGGTCGTCGGTTTTCCACAAGCCGCCGCCGGTGGTGCCCATATAGTAAGTGGTGGGATCGCCCGCCACGCCCGACACAGCCACGGAACGCCCGCCCCGGAAGGGGCCGATATTGCGCCATTTGACGGGCTTTAACCGGGTATTTAAATCGGCGCTTGACGTTTCTGTGGTTTGGGCGCTCAGCCGGATAGCCAGAAACGCCAGCAGGAAAAGAAAGAAGATTTTTTTTAACATCATAAAAGAACTGTTTGACGAAATCCCTGAAACCGGGCGATTCGAGTTTAGTTTTTTAAAAAACGGTATGGCCGTGAAGGTAAGTGGAATACCCTACTGCCGGATATTTTCATTTGCCTGATGCCCGGTTCATTGTCCAAAATATTCCACTTCAAACGCCGCCCGGTTGGCTTCCTGCACTGCCCCGACATAGCCCAACCGGATATCAAAAGCTTGCCGCGTGATCAGCAACCAGTCGATATAATTGATCTCGCCGAGCTGCAAGCGGCGGCCGGCTGCCTCCAGCAGGATTTTGGCCTGGGGCAGGAGCGCGGATTCGTATTGCAGGATGCGGGTTTCTGCCATGCGGTAGCGGGCGAGAGCCGATCCGTATTCCTGACGCAACGATTGCTCCCGGGCCAGGAGGCGTTGGTTTTCCTGTTGATGGAGTAATCCGGCAGCCTGGATACGGGTTTTTTGCGCCCGGGCAAAGATGGGCGCCTCCACGCCGACGGACACCGTGGAAAAGCGTTTGCCGGCATCGTAATAAATGTCGTCGCCCGACTTGTTTTGCTGCCAGCCGATGATGGACTGGTTGCTGTAGCCCAGGGAAAACGAGGGCAGCAGTTTGCTCTGTTCCAGCGCTTGCCGGGCGGCCGCCAGGGTTATGTTCTGTTGTTGCAGTTGCAAAACAGGATGTTGCGCCAGCCGGGCCGAATCGGGAATTCGGATAAGCTGATACCGGAAAGAGCCGGTTGCAGGCGCCAGCGCGCCGGCGCTGTTGAGCAGGCGTTGCAGTTCCAGAGCAATGATCCGCAGTTCCGTTTCCAGCTGATCGAGTTGCTGTTGCAGGAGCAGGCGCTCTGTTTCGGCGGCGTTTTTCTCCAGCACATTGGTTTCGCCGCTGCGCAGGCGCAAATCCGCTTTTTGCACATAAACGGCGTACACGCTGTCTTTTTCCAGTAAAATCCGCCGTTTTTCAGCGCCGGTCAGCAGCTCGTAATACAGCGTTTTCACCTGCCAGGCCAGTTCCTGTTCCTGCAGTCTGAGTTCGGTTTCGCTGATCTGATATTGCTGTTGCAACAGGCTGCGCTGGCGGCGGTACACGGCAGGCAGCCGGAATTGCTGGCTCACGCTGATCCTGGTATCGCCGAAAGCGGTGTTGATCTGGCCGTATTCCACCCCAAAAGCCGTGGGCGCCCATTCGCGGGCTGTGCCCTGCATACGTTCGGCGTACTGCACACCGGTGCGGGCGGTTTGCAGCCCGGCGTTATGGGTACTGGCCTGTTCGAGCGCCTGTTCGAGGGTAATGGTTTGCTGCGCAGTCAGCGTTTTCCCGAAAAAGAAAAAGACCAGCAGGAACAAACCGGCAGCCGGCGGCGGCGTGTGCCCCTTGCGGTGGCGATGGCGGCGGTGGCGTTGTCTTTTGGTAAAATGTTCAAATAAAATATACAATACCGGCAAAACCACCAGCGTCAGCAGCGTGGAACTGACCAGCCCGCCGATCACCACGGTGGCCAGCGGCCGCTGCACCTCGGCGCCGGCGCCCTGACTGATAGCCATGGGCAGAAAACCCAGCGAGGCCACGGCAGCGGTCATCAGCACGGGCCGGAGGCGGATTTTGGTGCCCTGCAAGACGATGCGCCGCACGTCCCCCATGCCCTCGGCGTGCAGGCGGTTGAATTCGGCGATCAGAACGATGCCATTCAGTACGGCAATCCCGAACAGCGCGATAAAACCGACGCCCGCGGAAATGCTGAACGGCATATCGCGCGACCAAAGCGCCAGTACGCCGCCGATAGCCGACAAGGGAATGGCCGAGTAGATCAGCAATCCCTGTTTGATCGAATTAAAAGCAAAATACAGGAGCAGGAAAATGAGCAGCAAGGCCACCGGCACGGCGATCATCAGGCGTTGTTTGGCCTCCTGCAGGTTCTCAAAAGCGCCGCCGTAGGTGACATAGTATCCGGGTGGAAAGGCAATCCGGCTTTCCACTTTTGTGTGCAGTTCGTCCACAATGCTTTGCACGTCGCGGCCCCGCACATTGAAGCCGACCACAATACGGCGTTTGGCGTCCTCGCGCTGGATCTGGTTCGGGCCTTCCTGAATTTGAACGTCGGCCACTGTATACAGCGGTATTTGCGCGCCCGCGGCCGTGGGGATCAGCAGGTTCTGCACGTCGGACAGGTCGCGGCGCTCGCCCGAGGCCAGGCGCACCACGAGGTCGAAGCGGCGTTCGCCTTCGAACACCAGTCCGGCGCTGGCCCCGGCAAAAGCCGTATTGACCACCCGGTTCACCTCGCTCACATGGAGGCCGAACTTCGCCAGGGCATCGCGGCGGTAGGCAATCACGATCTGCGGCATGCCGGTCACGCTTTCCACGTAGAGGTCGCGGGCGCCGTCCACGGTGTTGATCAGCTCGCCCAGGCGCCGGGCATACAGGGCCAGCGTGTCGAGGTCTTCGCCGAAAATTTTACACACCACATCCTGCCGGGCGCCGGTCATCAGTTCGTTGAAACGCATTTGCACGGGGAACTGGAAACCTGCCGTGACGCCGGGAATGGCTTGCAGTTTTTCCCCCATTTTTTCCGCCAGTTCGTCGAAGGATTTGGCGGAAGTCCATTCTTTTTTGTCTTTTAAAATCACCATCATATCGCTGGCCTCTATGGGCATGGGATCGGTAGGGATCTCGCCCGAACCGATTTTGGTGACTACTTTTTTTACCTCCGGAAAATGATCAAGCAGCACTTTGGCCGTTTGCTGGGTGGCCTGAATAGTGGTGTTGAGGTTGCTGCCGGTAAGTACGCGGGTGTCGACGGCAAAATCGCCTTCTTCCAGTTCGGGAATGAATTCGCCGCCGAGCGTGCGCATCATCAGCACGGCGCCTGCAAACATCAGCACGGCTGCTGCCACGATCGTGCGCGGGAAATGCAGCATTTTTTCCAGAAAATGCTGGTACCAGCGCTCCAGCGCAAACATGAACCGGTCGGTGAGCGTGGGTTTATGGCTGATCTTTTTGCTCAGGAACAGGGCGCTCATCATCGGAACGTAGGTAAGCGACAACAGGAAAGCGCCAAGCACGGCAAAGGAAACCGTCTGCGCCATGGGCCGGAACATCTTGCCTTCTATACCTTCCAGGGCCAGAATGGGCAGATACACGATCAGGATGATCATCTGGCCGAATGCCGCGGCGCTCATCATGCGACCGGCCGAACCGCTCACCTCAGTGTCCATTTCCGGCTGTGTGATCCGGTCGGTATGTACGAAGTGTTTGGAGTGGGTCAGGCGGTGCAGCACCGCTTCCACGATGATAACGGCCCCATCGACGATCAGACCGAAGTCGATGGCGCCGAGGCTCATCAGGTTGCCGCTCACGCCGAACAGGTTCATCATGCTGATGGCAAAAAGCATGGACAATGGAATGACCGATGCCACCACCAAGCCGGCGCGCAAATTGCCCAGGAAAAAGATCAGTACCAGTATAACGATCAAAGCGCCCTCCAGCAGGTTTTTTTCCACGGTGTGGATGGCGTTGTTCACCATCTTGGTGCGATCGAGAAACGGCTCGATCTCCACACCCTCGGGCAGGGTTTTCCGGATCTGTTCGATCTTTTCCTTTACGCGTTTGATGACGGCCGATGAATTTTCACCTTTCAGCATCATCACCACTGCCCCGGCCACTTCGCCCTGGTCGTTGTAGCACACGGCGCCGTAGCGCGTGGCGCTGCCAAACTGCACTTCGGCCACATCGCGCACGAGCACCGGCGTACCATTCGGCGTGGTTTTAACGACGATGGCGCGTAGGTCGTCCAGGTTTTGGGCCAGTCCCTCGCTGCGGATGAACAATACCGTGGGTCCTTTTTCGATATAGGCGCCGCCGGTGTTCTGGTTGTTTTTTTCGAGGGCTTCGAACAGCTCGGTGATGGTGAGGCCGAAAGCTTTGAGCCGGTCGGGGTGTACGGCCACTTCGTATTGTTTCATCAGGCCGCCGAAACTGCTCACGTCGGCTACGCCGGCGGTGCCGAGCAGCTGGCGCCGTACGATCCAGTCCTGTATCGTACGGAGTTCCATGGCATTGTAGCGGGTTTCATAGCCGGGTTTGGGCCGCACCACGTACTGGAATATTTCGCCCAGACCCGTGGTGACGGGGGCCAGTTCAGGATTGCCCGCACCGGGCGGAATCTGGTTTTGCACCTGTTGCAGGCGTTCGCTGATCTGCTGGCGTGCCCAGTACACATCTGTGGCGTCGTTGAATACGATCGTGACCAGGGACAGGCCGAAACGGGAAAAACTGCGGATTTCCTTCAAGCCGGGTATGTTGCTGCATGCCTGTTCGATGGGGAACGTAATGAGGCGTTCCACATCCGGGGCGCCGAGCGCCGGCGACACGGTAATGACCTGCACCTGGTTGTCGGTAATATCGGGCACCGCGTCGATGGGCAGCCGGGTCGACTGGTATACACCCCATCCGATGAGGGCAATGACGAACAGGCCGATCAGCAACTTGTTGCGGACGGAAAAATTTATGATGGATTGTAGCATGAGTGGTTGCCGGATAGTATCCCCGGGGCACGGAGAAAGTTCACCGCACGCTTACGCGAGGTGTGCCCTCCCTGTTCCGGAAACGGGTTATTCAGTTGAAATCTCCAAAGTTAAAGGAGCAGTCAACCTTCGAAAATGATCTTGTGCATAGGGTGAGATGACGACTCCACGTACTCCGGAGCCGTCTCGTCATGCTTCGGGTGGTTCCGAAGGCATCGCCACGTAGGGCACGGGCGGACAAAGCAAAGCCAGCGGCGGCAAACACTTGCGGCAGGCAGGGGCCGGGGTCAGAGACGGGGCAACAGGCGCCGGTTCAGCGGGGGCGGTAGCCAGCGTCAGCCCCGACAACTCCACTGTTTTGAAGGGCAACTGCATATCGCGCTCGTAATCGGCATCGCGTACATCGCCGCTGAAGTAATGCAAAACAAAAAATCCGATCAGGGTCATGTCCGGCGTTTCCTGTCGATGCTCCCGGAGATGTTCGATCAGCACGGGTAGTTTGAGCAACTCCCCGACGGGGGTAGCCGAAGCCGTGAACATGCACAGCAATAACCAATAACCAATTCGCCTGGCCGGATTTGACATGGGCGGCAAAGGTATGATTTACCGCGCAACTTTTTACCGAGGATTATGGTACTTTTTACTGATTGCGAGACCACGTTTACGAAACTTAAAAAGTTTCGTAAACGTACACCCCGGGCTTGTCTTAAGTACTTTTTGCAGGTTTGAAATCAAGGATTTCCTGTAAAACTTTTTCAATATTTTATTGAAAATCATATACTTAAAAAAATAAAACAAAATTTTTTATAAAAAACAATATCCAATTATTTGTTTTTAAAAACAAATCGTTTATTTTTGTCGCCTCTTTTAAAACAAATTCCTCCACGAACAATAATAACGGCTATGGAACTGGAAGTTTTGGAAAGTAAACACGGAACCAAAGTAGTCACCGCCTCCAACCTGTACCAGGTATTGGGCTTGCCCGCGCATCACTACAGCGCCAACGCGCGCAAATGGCTGAAAGACCTGTACGAATTTCGCGACGGTATCCGCCGGCCCCAGCCCCTGCGCGACTTCGCCAAACGCCCCCGCCCGGGCGAACCCATCGAGGATTTTTTCCTGACACTGGAACTGGCCAAACTCATCGCGCTGCGCACCAACAGCAAACAAAAACTGAAATACGCCCGCCTGCTTGATCTTTTTGCACAGAACGGGCAGATGAATTTGTTTCATCAAACCACTCCCACTGACACCCGGGGCCGTTCCCGTACGGCTGCCTGAAGTACTCCGGCATTCAGCATGGTACGTTTGTGATCCCGCAGGGAACCTTTTGTGCTGCGAGAGATTGCCCCTATCTCCTTTGCTATCGTAAACAAAAACAAAAATTAATATGAAACAACTCAATGTCTATCTGGCCTTTCCCGGCAATTGCGAAGAAGCCCTGCACTTCTACAAAGATTGCCTCAGTGGCGAGATTACATCCCTGCAACGGTATGGCGATACGCCGGTGGAAGCGTCGGAGGAACACAAACAGAGGGTCATGCACGCCGAGTTCAAAGCAGATGGTATTTATTTTATGGCATCAGACAGTATGCCCGGACAGTCTGTCACGCCGGGTGAGGCAGTCCAACTCAGTATCAATCTGACCGATGCTACGGAGCAGGAGAGCATTTTTTCCAAACTATCCGCCGGCGGGCGGGTGGACATGCCGCTCCAGGACACCTTCTGGGGCGCCC
>JAKLJF010000590.1 GCA_023151335.1 Thermoanaerobaculia bacterium
GGCCCTGTACTATATTACCGATATGAGCGCCGCTCTGCTGAGCACGAAAAGCGCCGCTTTGCTGGCCGACGAGGTCTGGCAGGCCGGCTTCTACAGCCACATCACGTTTGGAGGGATATGCCTGCTCGTTGGGTGGATTCAGTTCAACCCGAAATGGCGGGATGCCAACCTGACCCTGCACCGGCGCATCGGCAAGATATACGTGGCCTGTGCGCTCATCAGCGCGGTTTCCGGAATTTATATCGGGTTTTACGCCACCGGCGGCGTCATCGCCTCCCTGGGTTTTATCACTTTGGGCATCACTTGGCTGCTCACTACCTGGCAGGCCTACCGGTATGCGAGAAACGGCGACACGGAACGGCACCGGCGCCTGATGTACTACAGCTATGCCGCCTGTTTTGCCGCCGTGACGCTGCGGCTCTGGATGCCTTTGCTGATCTTTATGACCGGCGATTTTTTACAAGCCTACCGGATAGTAGCCTGGTTGTGTTGGGCGCCCAATATCGGCGTGGCGTTCCTGCTGAACCGGAAATAGGATATTCACTTCCCCAGCCCACCCCGCAAAAACGCGTGAAACTGCTGCACCAAGGGCTCCATCTTGTTGGCCGACACTTCCACCCGCGTGTCGCGGGGCAGATACAACACCCCGGCGCAGCCCCGGCGGTAGCAAACGCGATTTTGGCGGCAACCCGAATACCCGTATTTTTGAGCGCCGGTATTGCCGGTTATGCTGCAAAAAGCAACCGGGCTGACCCGGTTTGGAAAAAAGGATAACACATCCGGATGTATGCGAAACGAACTGGAAGCAGTAAAACGGCTGATCAGCGCGGGCGATCTGCCGGCTGCCATAAATCAACTCAAGGCCGCCACCCGTGACATTCCGGGCTTCGAATTGCAGATCCTGCAACTCGAGGCCCGCCTCAGCAATTACAACAAGGCACTAACGGGCGGACTGATCAAAGCCCTGAGCGAAGAACTGAATGCCATCATCTATGGGCTGCTCAGCCTGGTCGTGCAAGCCGGCGCGGCTGAAAACCAGTCGGAAGAGGCTATTCTGAAAAATGTGGGCGAGACCCTCCTGCTCACCCCCGTGCAGGGTGAAAAAAGTGTCCTGCACTTCAAACGTTTCCGCACCGGCGAGGTATTTGAAATGCAGGTTTCGCTGGAGATGAACACCCGCGAGCTGAAAAACCGGCTGATTCCCGCTGCCATGCCCGCATACCTTCGCTCGCCGGAAATGCAGGAGGTATTCGGCTTCCAACTGATGCTGTTGCGCACCGGCGAAGTGCTGGACGATGCCCGCCCGCTGCGCGAGAATGGCCTGCAGCCAGGCGATACCGTCTACCTGCGGAAGTATTTTTTCGACGCCGTGGATGACCTGGGAGCAGTGGCCGAGGAAGCGGCAGAAGAGATGGATGATGATGTGAACTGAAAACGGCGCCCGCTCTTTCTATTTCCCCACCCCGCCCCGCAAAAACGCGTGAAACTGCTGCACGAAGGGCTCCATCTTGTTGGCCGACACTTCCACCCGCGTATCGCGGGGCAGGTACAACACCCCGGCGCGGCCCCGGCGCTCGTATCGCTGGATATGGGCCATGTTCACCAGGAAACTGTGGTGCGTGCGGCAAAACGCGTCGCCGGGCAGCTCGGCCTCCACTTCCTTGAGTGTGCGGTACACCGACAGCCGCTCGATAGCGCCGCCCTCGCGCCGGATAAAAAACACGGTGCAGGGCCCGTCGGCCTGGCAATATAAAATGTCGGCATGCCGGATGACGATACTTCCCTTGCGCGCATCGCCCAGCACAATGCCGCGGTGCGCCGGATCGGATTGCATGGCGGCCAGCTTGCCGGCCCGCACCGTGGCCGTGTGGATCGACTGGATCAGATCGGGCACCTTGATCGGCTTCACGAGGTAGGCCACCGGCTGGGCATCGTTGATAGCCTGGATGGCGTAGTGCGCGTAGGCCGTGGTAAAAATGACCCCGAAATCGCAGTCTTCCGTCTGGCGCAGGAAGTCGAAACCCGTCCCCTGGGGCGGCATTTCGATGTCGAGAAACACCACGTCGGGCTGGTACTGCCGTACGGCCCGCACACCCTGGTCGATTGAATTGGCGACCGACTGCACGTGCACCATGGGGCAAAATTCGGCGAGCATGCCGCGCAGCACGTGCACGGCGCTCAGCTCGTCGTCGATGATCACAGCGTTGATTCGTTTCATTGGCGTGTTTTGAATACAGCGTGAGGATTAAAAAAACGGCTCTTTGTCGGCTATCGTAAACGGGCGGTATTGCGCCTTGATCGCCTTGTCGGTCCGGAAAGAAACGACCGCCCGCGCCCCCCTGTTGTCCGGGGCGTTCAGGATAACGAACTTCAGGTCGAGGTCGTACAACTGGTTGAGCGTAGCGGCCTTGTTGCGCAGCATGGCGATACCTTTCGACTGCCGGGTTTCGCCCGCCGCCGGCTTGCTCTCCCCGGCGCCAGAAGGCGGCAAGCCCGGCCCGTTGTCGGTGATCGTGCAATACAAACGGCCTTTGCGCGCGCGGAACGCGATGTCGACATGCGAAATACCGGAGCGCGAAAGCCCGTGAATGGTGGCGTTTTCGAGGATGGGTTGCAGGAACAGGGCCGGAAAAGGCGTTTCGGCGTGAATATCCTCCACCCCGGAAAAGGTGTAGTGAAAACGCTCCGTGCCCAGGCGCGAGCGGGTCAGGTCGAGGTAATTGCGGTCGAATTCGATCTCTTCCCGGAACGGAATAAACGTTTTTTCCGAAAACAACAGGGTCTGGCGCAGCAGGTTGGTGAGCGTGGCCGTATAAATGCTGGCCTCCGCGGGTGCGGGCGGGTAAAAATAACGCTGCACAGCGTTGATGGCATTGCCCACGAAATGCGGATTGATCTGCGCCTGCAGGGCAAACAAGCGCGAACGCGCCACGGCGGTCGCCATTTTGTCGAGCTGCACCCGCGTTTGGTAGATGCGGTACAAACCCGAGCCGATGATACCCCACACCAGCACGTACGACCACACGGTGGCGTACCAATGCGGACGCATGACAAACGTGTGCTGATCCGGAAAAAGACTGCGCACCACACCCGCGCTGAGGGCCGTCACCTTGATATTGTAGCGGCCGGCGCGCCAGCTGATACCGAAGTTGAGGTTGGCGCGCTGGACGTTGCTGGTGTCGGTTTTTCCTTTGAAACTGGACAAAATCCAGGTGCTCAGGTTGTCCACCGTCCACCAGCTGAACGGCAACAATACTTCGGTGATCAGGCATTCGTAGGTCAGGTTGCCCCGGCTGCGGTAATCCAGCCCCGTAAACTCGATCTCCACCAGCGAGGCGTCGGGCGGCAGAATGATCTCCCGTTCGGGCGGAATGGAGTCCTGGATTTGAATTTCGTAAATGGTTTTGTGGCGCTGGTATTGCACGGACGTGATGTAGGTGGGGTAATTGCCGTTTACAGGCGTTCTGTTCAGCAGCACCCGCGTAACGCCCGACGCCGTGCCCGCCCACAGGGTATCCTTATACACCAGGATGGAGCGGACGTCGTTGTTGGGCAAACCGTCGAAATGGCTGATATGCCCGACTGCCCAGGTATCGGGATCAACGGAGTAAATACCGTGATTGGTGGCCAGCCACAAGCGACCGTTCTCTTCCTTGAACAAGGACTGAATATTTTCTACAGGCTGTTTCAGGAAATCGTTGGCTTTCAGCATCCCGGTCATGCGCCCTTCGCGCACCTGGCATCTCAACAGGCCGCTGTCCGGCGTCACCACCCAGATTTCGCCCTCCCGGCCGCCCTGAATGGAAACGATCCGGCTGCGCAGGGCGGGGAATTCGTTGCCCCAGTTTTTTTGAAAATCATCTTTGGAACAATATACGCCCTCGATAC
>JAKLJF010000591.1 GCA_023151335.1 Thermoanaerobaculia bacterium
GTTAATGGGCCGGTAGGGTTAAAGGGGGTTAATTCGTTAAAGTGGTTGAATTGATTAGAAGCCCCGAACGAGGTGTTGTCAAAAGTCGTACCATGCAGCATCCATATAATCACAAATTTTTTTACAACACAATGAAAAAGAGACTGTTAACGATCCTCTTGTTATTTGTTGCCATCCTCTCGCTTCAGGCGCAGCGGCAGGAAACGCTCCGCACCACGGCCCGCAACAAAGGCGGTTTTGGCGGCTTGTATTTTGTGTCCAGCCAGGCCGACGGCGACCCGGGCGGCGGAGCCGGGTTCGACGGCGCTTTTATCCGCAACGACTGGTTTTTCGGCGGATTTATCCAGGCCGAATCGTTCGACCAGCGCCGCATCAACAACCGCAACTACCGGCCTTCCCTTTTCTTTACCGGCCCCTGGGTCGGTTATGCCTACCCTTCTCACAAATTAATTCACTTGTACACTTCCCTGCGGCTGGGTTGGGGCGGCGCCGTGTTGAACCGGCAGGACAACGACCCTTTTGACAACGACGATTACAGCGATTTCGTTTTCGTCTTCGCGCCCGAGATCGGGGCCGAAATCAACGCCGTGTCCTGGCTTCGTATCGCTGCCACCCTCGGCTACCGTTCGGTAAGCAACCTGTCGGGCCTGCCGGGGTATTCGGCGCGCGATTTCAACAGTCCGACGTTTGCGATTTCTTTGCGGGCGGGCGCTTTTGGATATAAATAATTTAATTATAATTGCATTATTTTGCAAGTATAAACTCGAATCAAATAAATTATGCCGTCGTTATCCACCGAATCGGATGTGCTCACTTTGGAAGAACTAGCTATCCGGTATGGCCCTTTAGAGTTGCAAAAACCGCTTAGCAAGTCGGAATTTACCATTCTGACCGAACGGTATCCTGATTTGCAGATGGAACGGGAAAAAGACGGTGTCGTTACTGTTATGTCCCCTGTAAAAAGGGGTTCCGGAAAACGGGAAGCCAAATTATATGGGTTTCTCTTTTTATGGCATTTAAAACATCGTTTGGGAGAACTACACGGCCCTTCCAGCGGCTTCGATTTGCCGGATGGCGCCACCAAATCGCCGGATGTTGCCTGGATATCCGAGGAACGCCTGAAAAATGCCCCTGATGACGAGGAAACCTTCGTTCCTATTGTCCCCGATTTCGTCGGCGAAGTGCGATCCTCAACCGACCGTCTGAAAAAACTGAAAACCAAAATGACCGATACCTGGATGGCCAACGGCGTTCGACTGGCCTGGCTGATCGATCCATACGAGGAAAAAGTCTATATTTATCGCGCCGGGGAGGAGGTGGAAGTCGTGGAAGGATTTGAAGGGAAAGTACTGTCGGGAGAGGACGTGCTGGATGGATTTGAATTGCCGTTGGATGAAATGCGACGCGGAAAGCACTAATCAAAACGCATCTCCACGATCTGCCCTTCCAGGGGGAACACCGCCCAATAAGTGATTTGTTTTCCTGGAAAAATCAGGGGCAACAGGCGGCTCAGCCAGCCGGCCGCCGCTGCCGCGGTTTGCGCCTGCGTTTTCCATTTTTTCATACCTTCGGCAAAACCGGCAAAAAACAGCGCCTGCACCGTTTCGGTATTTTCCAGCAGTAAATCGGCCTCCATTTTCAAATAGCGCCGCCCCTGCCAGCCTTCCACCGGGAATTTTGGCTGCCATTGGGCCGGCGAAAAACGGGCCGCGGCAAACTGCCGGAATACTTCCGACTGCCGGAGCAATGCTTCGGCTGACAGGGAATCGACCACATTCCGGATCTGCAGTTGCCGGCCGGCGAGGGCAAGCCGTTGCTCCCCCGGCAAAGCCGGGTCGTCGGCGCAGAGAAAGGTTTGTACTGCTTTTCCAAGATTTGCCTGGTATTCTCCCTTAAAATCCAGCCAGGGCGCAAAAGGCAACGGTTCACCGAAAGTATACTGAAGCCCATGCGGCGGCCCTTCGGTAAACGGGTCGATCATCAGCGCAGCGCGGGCAATGTGATAATGCCCGGCGCGCGGTGCATGAAAGGGGATCGGGGCGTCCGCGGTCGGCGATTCGGGAAAATCGCGCGGCATGAACAGGCGTTCGGTTTCGCACAAAACCGGTTCGCCGTTCCAAATAAAAGGCGTTTCGTCGCTGTCCGGATCAAGTGTCGGGATGTTTTCATCGCCGCCGTTGAACACGCGGTTGAGCCAGGGTGTGCCTTTTACATTTGTCGGGAAAACCAGGTAGTCGCGGGCGCGGGTCAGGCCCACATACAGGAGCCGGGCCTCTTCTTCCAGCGCCTGCCGCCGGGCAACGGCCCATTCCGTGCTTTGAAGCAGGGTTTCTTCCAGGCGCGTATGGCGCCACTGATCGCCGTAAGGGTTTACCCAAAAGCGCAGCCAGCGGTGGCCGAGAATGTCGTCCAGGTCGGGCGCTTCGCGTTCGGCGACAAGGTTCAGCCCCCAGATTTTTTCTTTTAAAGGCTGGTTCAGGTTGTGGCAAATGGTGACCGGGAATTCCAGGCCTTTGCTTTTGTGGTAGGTCAGCACTTTCACCGCATCCGGGCTTTCGCCGCTGCCCTGTAAATCCTGTTCATTCCGGCCGAGTTCGTCGAGCCAGAGCAGAAAACCGCCCAGCGAAGCGGCGGCATGCAGGCGCTGGCAGGCCGATTCATAGTCGAGCGCATAGCGGCGCAGGCGGTCGAGGTTGTCGAGGCGTTGTGTGGCGTTGCCGAAACGGGCGGCAATACGGCGCAGGTCCAGTTCGTCGAGGGCCAGGTTGAGTATCTCCGAGGCGCTCAGGTCGGCGGTTCGGGGACGCAGATCGTTCAGTTGGCGGATAAAATCGTGTCCGCCGGCCCAACGCCCGGGGTCCTCTCCTTCACGCTGGCGTTCGAGGTGTTCAAGCCGGTCGTGCACCAAATCCTCGAGCGTTTGGGCGCCGGTCAGGGTCAGGATTTCAGCCACACTCAGGGCGTCGGAAGGCAGGAGGAGATACTTCAGACACGCCAGGGCGAGTTTGCCTTCCGGTGTTTCCAGCAGGCCGGCACGGGCTATGGCGGCTTTCAGGCCAGCCCGGTGCAGGGCTTCGGCCATTTTGGCGCAGCCGTCGTTGCTTCGGCACAATACGGCAATGTCGCCCGGACGAATGGGCCGCGCGCTGTCGCGTTTTTTGGAAAACACCGGAATGCCCCGATCCAGTAAAACCTGAATTTGAGCGGCAATACAATTTTCCATCCAGGGGCTGCCCGGCACCTTGCGGTCGTCGGGTTCGTTGCGAAAATGCCAGTGAATGATCGATTGCGGATTGTCCCGAGGCTTCGGGACGGATTGCGGATTGGCGGTCGACCCGGGCAATCCGTAATCGGAAATCCGCAATCCGTAATCCGTCCCGATACCTCGGGACAATCCGTAATCGGTATAGGCCGGTTCCAGCGCCACCTGATCCACCGGCAACGCCGGGAATGCCCGGGTAAAAATTGCATTCACGGCATATACGATATCCGGCCAGCTGCGCCACGATTTCCGGAGCACGTTTTCCGGCTGCACGCCGCCGGTGGCGTTTATGATGGCCTGCATCAGGGCTGGTTCGGCGCCACGAAAGCCGTAGATGCTCTGTTTGGGGTCGCCCACCCAGATGGAGTGGCGGGCCAGGCGGCTCAGTTGCAGGAAAATATCGAGTTGAATGGGGGAGGTATCCTGAAACTCGTCGACGAGCAGCAGATCGAGTTCGTCGCGCAGGGCGTCGCGCACGCTGTCGATACGCAGCAAGCGGCTGACGTAGGTTTCCATGTCGGTGTAGTCGATCAGACCGCGTTTTTTCTTGTACTGCTCGTATTCGCCGAGGGCATCCATAGCGATGTCGAAGACCGTTTCAATAAACCGGCGCACATCGGCGCGG
>JAKLJF010000592.1 GCA_023151335.1 Thermoanaerobaculia bacterium
TAAAACATAAATTTTCAGTACTTGCCCTGCTCACTTCGTTGGCCATTTTGACGGTGTTCAGTTGCAAACGGGAACTCGAAGACCTCGAACCGGCCACCTTTCCCACCACCGCTGAAGTGTTCATCGACGGGTTCAGCGCTGGGCTCAACTACGGCGCTTTCGGCGGCTCAAAGGTGACGGCCTTCGACGTGGACACCGAGGTAAAATACAAAGGCTCGGCTCCCATGAAATTTGCCGTACCCGACGCCGGAGACCCCCAGGGCGCTTATGCGGGCGGCAGCTATTTTACCTCCGTCGGGCGTAACCTGTCGGGCTACGATGCGCTCACCTTCTGGGCCAGGGCGTCCAAATCGGCTTCGATCGACGTGGTCGGTTTGGGGAACGACTTTGGCGAATCGAAATTCCTGGCCACGCTGCGGGACGTTAAAGTCAACACCAACTGGCAAAAATACATCATCCCCATCCCCGACCCTTCGAAACTGACGCAGGAAAGGGGCATGTTCTTCTACTCTGAAGGCCCGGAAGACGGCCTCGGCTACACCTTCTGGATTGACGAGCTGAAATTTGAAAAACTGGGCACCATTGCCCATCCGAAAGCTGCCATAATCGAAGGTCAGGATCTGGTGCGATCGGTAGAAACCGGCCAGACCTTGAGCATCGAAGGGCTGAAGGTTTCCTTTAATTTGCCGACGGGCGTTGATCAAAGCGTGGATGCCGCCCCGTCGTATTTCACATTTTCGTCATCCAACCCCGCGGTGGCTACGGTCAGCAGCCTGGGTTTTGTTTCCGTCATCGATGCCGGAACGGCGGTCATCACCGCCAAACTGGGCGTACTGAACGCCGCCGGTTCCCTGACCCTCAATTCAAGCGGGCAGGCCGTCGGCCCTACAACCCCTGCGCCCACGCCTACCGTCAGCGCAGACAGCGTGATTTCCCTGTTCAGTAATGCATATACGAACGTCAAAGTGGACACCTGGAATACCCGCTGGCAGTTTTCAACCGCCGAGGATTTTGACGTTCAAATAGCCGGGAACGATGTGAAACGCTACCGGAACCTCAATTTTGTGGGTATCGAGTTTTCTTCCCAAACCATCAATGCGTCGGCCATGACGCATTTCCATTTAGACCTGTGGACACCCGACCCCACCGAACTCCCGAAGGCTTTCAAGGTGCTGCTCGTCGATTTCGGCGCGAACGGGACATTCGGCGGCGGCGACGACTCTTCGCACGAGCTGGCATTCACCCGACCAACGCTCGTTTCAAACCAATGGGTGAGCCTCGACATTCCGCTGTCGAATTTCACGGGGCTGGTGAACAGGGCGCACCTCGCCCAATTGGTGCTGTCCGGCGATGTGCCCAACGTATATATTGACAACGTTTATTTCTACAACGCCGGAACGGTGGCGCCGAGCGGGCCAACGGTTGCCGCGCCAACGCCTACCCGCAATCCTGCCGACGTTATCTCCATTTTCAGCGATGCTTATACGAACGTCCCCGGAACGGATTTCAATCCAAATTGGGGACAGGCGACGGTCGTTTCCCAGGTACAGGTTGCCGGGAACAATACCTTGCGGTATGGAGGCCTGAACTACCAGGGCACGCAATTCGCCAGTAATCTCGACGTCTCCGCCATGACCCACCTGCACCTCGATTTCTGGACGAAAAATTCAACCGCCCTGAATGTTTACATTATCAGTCCCGGCCCGGTGGAGAAATCCTTTGCGCTGACCGTGCCCACCAACGGCTGGGCAAGCGTGGACATTCCGCTGTCCAGTTTCTCTCCTGTCGCGCTCAACAACCTGATCCAGTTCAAATTTGACGGCAACGGCGACATTTACCTCGATAACCTCTATTTCTACAAAAACGGCGGCGGCGGTACCACACCCACGACCGCGGCGCCAACGCCCGCGTTCAATGCTGCCGATGTGATATCCGTATTCAGCGACGCTTATACCAATATCGCCGGAACAGACCTCAATCCCAACTGGGGTCAGGCCACCCAGGTTACCCAGGTTCCGGTTGCCGGTAATAATACGCTCCTGTACACCGGCCTGAATTACCAGGGTATTCAACTGGGCAGCAATCAGGATTTGACCGGCATGGCCTACCTGCGCCTCGATTTCTGGACGGCAAACTCCACGGAACTAAAGGTATTCCTTATCAGTCCGGGGCCGGCGGAGAAACCTTATACTTTGACCGTGCCGACGTCCGGCTGGACGAGCATCGATATTCCTTTGACGGAATTTACCCCGGTGGTTAACCTGGCCAATGTTTTCCAGTTCAAATTCGAGGGCAACGGGAATATCTATCTCGACAATATTTTATTTCATAAATAAAGTTCAACCTGAATAATCACCTGTACCATGAAATGGAATCATTCAATGCTGATCAATAGCTTTCTGCTTATCTTAATTTCTTTCGCTTTCTGGAGCTGCCAGGACAATGATAATGACATCATTGAGCGCAACTACCAACTGGTTTGGGAAGATAATTTCGCCGGCCCGGCCGGTCAGGCGCCCGATGCTGCGAAATGGACTTACGACATCGGAATCGGCCCCGGAAACGACGGCTGGGGCAATAATGAATTACAATACTACACCGACCGCCCTGAAAACGTCGCTCTCGATGGGGCCGGTAACCTGGCGATCACTGCACGAAACGAAAGTTACGCGGGCCGTGCTTTCACCTCGGCAAGAATGAATACAAAAGGTATTTTCGACCAGGCTTACGGGCGCTTTGAAGCGCGTATTAAAATGCCCTGGGGGCCCGGGATCTGGCCGGCGTTCTGGCTGCTGGGCGCCAATATTGATGAAGTTTCCTGGCCACAATGCGGCGAAATTGACATCATGGAATACCGCGGACAGCAACCCAATCTGATCCATGGTTCCCTGCATGGCCCCGGCTATTCGGGAGGTGCAGCCATTACCAAAAGTTTTGGTTTCACCAACGACCGCTTCGATGTGGATTTCCATGTTTTTGCGGTGGAATGGGGCGAAGATTACATCGACTACTATGTGGATGATACCCTTTATCAGCGGATAAGACCGGAGGATGTCAGCGGGGAATGGGTATATGACCATCCCTTTTTCATCATCCTGAATGTTGCCGTGGGCGGCAATTATGTGGGCTTCCCGACCACCCAGACGCCATTTCCGCAAACCATGCTGGTGGATTATGTCAAGGTTTACAAGGAGGCTAATTGATCAAAATATGGAACTGCAATATATTCAAACAGGAACCGATCGCTATTTTAAAATATCGGACAGCGATGCGCTTCGCCCTTTTTTTATGAGCATTGTCAGCGACTCCGACCACTGGATGTTCATTTCCAGCAATGGCGGGCTGAGCGCAGGGCGAAAAAATGCCGATTATGCGCTGTTCCCATATTATACCGACGACAAAATAACCGAGTCCGCGGAAATAACGGGCAGCAAGTCCATATTCCTGGTTCATCATGCTGGCGCCCAACATATCTGGGAACCCTTTTCCAACCGGTATGAAGGCATTCACCGCTGCAGCCGGAATTTGTACAAGCATATTTTCGGCAATAAGATCATTTTCGAAGAAATCAACCACGACCTGCAACTGAGCTTTCAGGTGGAATGGAATTCCAGCGATAAGTTTGGCTTTGTCAGAAAATCAAGGTTGATCAATAATGGCCCTGCCGAAGTCCATATTGCGCTGTTGGACGGCATCCAGAATATATTGCCTTACGGCGTGCCCAGCAGTTTGCAAAACAGCGCCAGCAACCTTGTGGATGCTTATAAAAGGAGCGAACTGGAGCAGGCGACGGGTTTGGCCATCTATGCGTTGAGCGCCATTATTGTGGATAAAGCCGAACCCAGCGAGGCGCTGAAAGCCAACGTGGCCTGGTCGCTCGGCCTGG
>JAKLJF010000593.1 GCA_023151335.1 Thermoanaerobaculia bacterium
ACTCGTTTGGGACGTCGCTCTGCTGCCTGCCCCGGACGGCGGCGTCTTTATCGGCGCCGTATTCGACGGCTGCGACTATCCGACGCAGGATGCGTTTGCCCGCCTCGACGCCGGCGGCAATGTCCTCTGGGTCAACCAAAGTCCGGAGGAATACGGGGAAGCCTATCAACTGTGGCTTTTTGGTATGCCTAACGGCAACCTGCTTTTTCAAACGGATCAATATCAGTTCGAATCCGATCTGAACGGCGCCCTGAAATGGGCCGATAAAGGATGGTTCTCCTGGGGCGGCATCGTACCGCGTCAGGAGGGCGATACCCTGTTTTACGGATATGAGAAATTGGGCGTCGGCAACCCGTTTTCCGGCATTGCGGAACAAGCTTTTCCCGATATTATCCGGCACGCCCTCCAACTGCCCTCCGGCAATTGGCTCTTCCTGGGGAATGATCATATCTACCGGCTGTCGGCAGATTTTTCGGTATTGGAAAAACAACTGTTTGGCGGCCAGCAAATTTGGCATGCTCTGTTTGAAACCGGCGGCGACTATTGGGTGGCCGCGGAAAACATCGGCGACGAAGGCTTGCTGCTGCGCATCGACACCGCGACGCTCGGCGTACTGTCGGCCCACAATTTCGGCACCAATTACCGCGTGAAATCCGTCCTGTACGAGCCCGGCGACAGCCTGTTGTGGCTCAGCGGCGAGGCGAATTTTTACCTTAACCGGACGGTTTTCCTGAAATCGGCGCCCCGGAAAAACCCCGTGATCGCCCCCGGCCGCTCCCTTGCCCTCTCCGGCATACGGCTTGAAACGACGCCCCAAACGTACCTCGATCTTTGCGGCGGCTTCAGTGGCGCCATGGGTAGAAATTTCCGCATCGGGTTTGGAAAAGTATTCGTCACGGTGAAAAACACCGGCAGCACGCCCGTGCAAAAATTCCGGGTGAACGGACATTTCGACAGGTGTTCGGATATATGCGTCAGCTACGAGCAAATTTCCGAAACATTCGACACGACCCTCCTGCCCGGCGATTCGACGGAATTGCTTCTGCTCGATGACTTCGACCTGGACGGTCAGGAAAACTCACCCGTCTTCAATCTTTGTTTCTGGACTGCCGTACCGGACGACCGCCTCGACGGCAAGCCGGAAGACGACCGTTTTTGCAAAACCTTTTCCGTGCTTGTTTCCGGTAAGGAACCTGTTGCAATGTCCCAAGATGTGCAGGTGTTTCCCAACCCCTCGGCAGGCGATATCACCTTTAATATGGGGCCAACCGTACCGGGGCAAAGCCCGCATATCATTTCGCTGACCAATCCGGCAGGGCAGACCGTTTTGCGGGAGCCATTCTCAGGGAATGAATACCGCTTGTCGCGGGAATTGTTGCCCGCGGGTATTTACTTTTATGAAATATCGGCAGGGATGAAACGGCTCGGAAAGGGAAAGGTAGTGCTTACCGACGAATAAATGTTTATCTCATGGCCCCTCTGTTGTACCGCTGGCGGTAGTCCAGCGGCGTCATGCCCGTGATCTTTTTGAACACGTCGCGGAAGGCTTTGGCGTCGGTGTAACCCACGTCGTACATGACCTCGTTCACATTTTTCCGGCCCGATTCGAGCCATTTTTTGGCCGCTTCCATTTTTACCCGCTGGATGTATTCCACGGGGGTGTTGTTGGTGGCTTTTTTGAAACGCCGTTCGAAGTTGCGCCGGCCGATGGCAAAACGGGAAGCCAGGTCTTCCACCGATATTTTTTCCGCCACATTGTCTTCGATGAACATCTGCGCCAGTTTGATCGGTTCGTCTTCGTGCCATTTTTGCCCGTTGAACATCATAAACGGCGACTGGCTGTTGCGGCCCGCTTCCACGGCAAAATATTTGGCGGCGAGAATGGCCGTTTCGCGGTTGGCGTATTTTTCCACCAGGTGCAGGAGCAAATTCCAGTACGAATGGGCGCCGCCGCTGGTATACAGCCCTTGTTCTTCGGTAATGATTTTATCGGCTACCAGCTCGACAGATGGAAACATCCGCCGGAAGTCATCGGCAAACGCCCAGTGGGTCGAACATCTTTTTCCGTCGAGCAACCCCGTGGAGGCCAGCAAAAAAGCGCCCACGCAGAGGCTGGCCACCTCGGCGCCCTGCCCGTACTGTTTTACGATCCAGGGGATAAATTCCCGGTTCCGTTCGATCGCCGTTTTCATATCGCCGAAGAGGGCTGGCACAAAGATCAGGTCGGTTTTGTCCACCTCGCCGATGAGCGAATCGGCGTGTACCGAAAACACGCCGTCGTGCAGAAGTACTTCCCGCCTGAGTCCCACCAGGTGTACGTCGAACAGCGCCGGCCGGCCGGCTGCCGTCAAAAACTGGTTGACCGCCGTGAACATGTAGCGCGGATCGCCGATAGCGGCCAGCACGGCTGATTCGGGCACGAGAATGGAAATATGTTTCATTTGACGAAGGCAATATGTTTTATTTGACAAAGGTAAAAATTGTTTTTAAAACAAAAAATGTCTTTATTGCCCCTGTTATTGTCGGAATTGCCCCCCGTGGTTTGTTTTGGCTGGTTTTACCTTTGCGTCATCATTCATATTTAAAACAAAAAAATTAAATGGCAACCAAAATTTTTGTCAACCTCCCGGTAAAAGATCTCCAAAAATCCATGGGTTTTTTCAGCAAACTCGGTTATTCGTTCCATCCGCAATTTACCGACGAAAAGGCGGCGTGTATGGTCATTAGTGAAGATATTTACGCCATGCTTCTGCGGGAAGAGTTCTTTCAGGGCTTCACCCCGAAACCCATTGCCGATGCGCACAACAATACCGAGGTACTCATCGCTTTGTCCGCCGACAGCCGCGCGGCAGTGGATGACATGCTGGCCAGGGTACTTGCCACCGGCGGTAAGGAGGCGCGCGAGCCGCAAGACATGGGCTTCATGTACAACCGGAGCTTCAACGACCCGGACGGGCATATTTGGGAGATATTTTGGATGGACCCGAACACGGTAAATGAGTAAAAATCCATGACCTTAAAGGAGATTGCCATTCTGCGCCTGAGCAACCAGCAATTAAGCGGTACGAACTTCCGCACAGTAAAGGATGTCGTTGCCCATCTGGGCGCCATGCAGGCGCAGGATTTTCCCATGGCCAAATGGGCCGTCGGCGCGCGGCTGCCCGGCGCTACCGACGAAACGGTTGAAAAAGCGCTTGACAATGCCGAAATCATCCGTACTCACATCCTGCGCCCTACCTGGCACTTCGTCGCGGCGGAAGATCTGCGCTGGATGCTGGCGCTTACAGCGCCCCACATCCAGCGCAGGATGGCCACGTACTACCGGCAACTGGGCATGAGTGAAGCGCTGTGCGCAAAAAGCAATAAAATTATCGCCAGGATACTCGAAGGCCGCACACGCACGCGCGGGGAGATCATGTCGGAACTGAAATTGGCGGGCATCCCGACCGACGAATTGCGTTCCACGCACCTGATGTTCCATGCCGAACTCGAAGGCGTCGTTTGTAGCGGCCCCCGCCGCGAGAAACAACACACGTACGCCCTGATCGACGAACGTATACCATCGGGTAAACCGCTCCGGAAAGAGGAGGCCCTGGCCGAACTGGCCCGGCGCTATTTTCACAGCCATGGCCCGGCCACGCTGCAAGACTATAGCTGGTGGTCGGGTTTGCCGGCCGCCGAAGCCCGCGCAGGGTTGGAAATGGCAAAGCCGGGTTTGATCTGTGAAAAAATTGAAGGTAAGGAATATTGGTTTAAAGTCCCGGGTATGCAAGCCCCTGCCTCTACGTCCATTCACTTTTTGCCGGCTTTCGACGAATTCATGGTGGCCTACACCGACCGCCGCGCGGCACTTGATCCGGCCCTCGGCAAGGCAACCATCAC